>JALZWC010000485.1 GCA_023300255.1 Saprospiraceae bacterium
ACCTTACTACATATTCATAGTGCGGAAAAAAGTTGGTTGGCAAGACTGTCTCAGAATACAACTAATAACAAACAGGTAGCGGATGATTTTCCAAATACTCAAGAACTACTCGTTACTTTATTGCATACCTCTGAGGAGTTGATTGCATTTGTGGATCAACAGGAAGAAGACTTTATGAATCAACCTTTGTCTTATAGTACCTGGGATGGTACTCCTTGGGAGATGACGCCAACATTAATGGTGCAGCATTGTACCAATCATTCTACTTATCATCGAGGACAATTGATTACTTTGGCGAGACAATTAGGGATGACAGAGGGGGTGCCTAGTACGGATTTATTATATTTTTCTAGGGAAAATCCTATTTGATCTTGACTATTATCTAATCTTGAAACCATATAGGTTTTAGAATCGAGAGCAGAGAATCGGCATTAAAGAACGTATTCGTTAAAAATACATAGTATGTGTTGGTATGTGATATTTCGGAGTATGCTGAGAAATATAAATAATTAAGTCTATGATTAAAATTATTAGCCCAAAGCAGTTCAAAAAAGTGCCTTGGAAAAATGGAAAAGGGACTACTATTGAATTGGCTATTAATAAAGGAGGGTCTATTAGCGACTTTGATTGGCGTATTAGTATGGCCAAAGTTATAGAGAACGGTGCCTTCTCTGATTTTACAGGATATAACCGACACTTGGTGTTATTAGAAGGCGCTGATCTTGAATTGAATCATGGACAAGCTGGAATTGATCAACTTGATAGGCCTTTAAGTGTAGCGTCTTTTAATGGGGCTAATAAAACTATTGCCACTTTAAAAGCCGGACCTATAACTGATTTTAATATAATGACTAAAGCGTCCGTCTATTCTGCTTTGGTCTTTACTACAATAGATCATAAGAAGATTAAATTGATATCTTGTAAGTATTGCTTCATTTATTGTTTGAGTGGCACTGCAAAATTAATGCATCAGGAGGATGCTTTAAGGTATTTATTGCCAGCAGGTCATTTGATGCAAATAGAAGGGGAGGATATGGAAAGATGGATGATTACTGGCGAAGAGCTGATTGGTTGTTTTTTAAAAGTAATCTAAAGAATAATTTCGATAACTGGCTGTAGGAATTATTATATCAATACAAGAAATATAAAGATCATTCTACCGTCGCTAATTGGAAATTTAATTGTGGAAAAAAGGGAAACTGTCACAGGATTATTTAAAAATTGAACTTACCTCATTTTATATCTCGCCTTTATTATCTTCTTGAACTATTTTGTTCAAAATTTTTATTTTTTGCATAGTCACGAAAGGGAATAAAATAAAATTTAGACAAAAGAAATCCCATTTTTCTTATATATGATAGCATTTCTTTCCGCTAAAAAGACCGTAAAATAATCACAGTTTTAGTTTCTTAAAAAAAAGTACTAGATTTTTTTAAGACCAAAAAATGCGCATCAAGTTCATAATTAAAGCTTTATAAGTAGTCTAATTTTTAAATGTAAAATAAAGTTGAAAATAACAGTTGACTTTACTGTCACAATAGCCTAGATTTGTATCGTAATTAGAAATAAAGGTTAAGACTTTACATTATGTTCTCCTCACCTCTTCTTAATTTAAAAATGTAACAGTGTAACAATTTATTTTCTCCTCACCTCCTTTACCTCAAATTGCTCCTCCATTTTATTCCTCCTCTAAAAGAACTCCCTTTTATTTTTTCACAAAAACTTCCCCGCATTTTTAACCAGAGAAGATTGCTCCTGTCTTGTCTAATAACCTAACGATGAATTTAAGCTTACAAACACAAGCCTTCAGTAGTGCGTCAACTACACAAACTATTTTTAATTTTTTAGGAAATTTTACCAACCAATTATTCTTAATTCTTGTCTTAGTATTAACTTTTTCAGCAAGTAGTTTTGCAAATACTAATACGGATAAAGAGAATTCTCTAGAAACTTACGAAGCTTTTACAACAAAGAGATTAATTATTAGAAACAATGGTAGCTGTACAGTACGAGTATACAATTGGTTAGCATCTGGTGACGTATTTAAAAAAGAATTACTAGCGGGAAAATCTTGGGCTGTAAATACAGAGGAAGGACAAATGTGGAGAGTAATCAATACAGCTCCCCAGTGGAAGAATTTACAGTATGATGAGCATTATACTATAAATAACAAAGATAGACAAGTTTGGAGGCTTACTCCAGATTATTGTGAGGAAAGTAATGCTACTTGTGGAGCTGCATTAGAACATTTTAGTGCAGTTGCAGAATCATCTTGTGGTGCAAACGATGGAAAAATTATTACGGATCCTCATATTAATGAAGGTACTACATTGCCTTATTATGTGACGTACTCTTATAATGGAGCAACAAAGAGGCAAGGGCCATATAGTGAAAATAAAGACAATTATATCACAGGATTAACAGCAGGGATCTATAAAGATTTAACGACAATTGATGCTAATGGCTGTACAAATAACCATGGTGATGTTACAATTGAATGTGAGGTAACAAATCCAGAACAAGCATCATGTGATACTAAGGAGTTAACTATTAAAAATGATGGTAGTTGTACAATTCAAGTA
>JALZWC010000486.1 GCA_023300255.1 Saprospiraceae bacterium
TGAAAAAGGTTGACCTACACATTCGCAATTACCATCAAATTGGTCCATTTCTGTATTGTCGTCTTTGTCATCACAGGATTTACCAAAATCAGCGCAAGAGGAGGCACCGAAAGTTATTTTGCTTAGGCCACTACAGCTACTGTTATCCCAATTGCTAGTAGAAGTAATTAAAATATACCTTGCTTGAATACCATCTAAATTAGGTCCATCGAAGCCTTCATAATTACTAGTGCCATTCGCTTGTGTCCATGTGTAATCACCTAGATTAGTCCAGGTAGTCCCATCTACAGAATAATCAATCGATACATCTTTGAATCCTTTTCCTGTTTCATTGATTACATTATAATTCCATACACGCGTTTCATGTAGAAAGTGGGCTTCTCCAAAGTCATAATGTATCCAATGCCCACTCCCTCTTGAGGCATTTGGACTTTGTGCTGTTTCACAAGACATCCAAGAATCTGCAGGATTAGTAGAATGCTTATCCGTTACGGCACAAGACTCATAAGAAGGGTAGTCCTTATAATCTGTACAATCGGGTAAACCGCAAGGAGTACCCGCACAATTGCATCGGTCATCATATACATCGTTGATTGTCGAGAGGTTATTATCATCACAAGATAAACCTTCTGGCATACAAGCCATTTCACATTTGTACTCATATAAATAGGTAGCATCTATATAGCGCCACTCTCCATCGCTAATGAAAGGTGTTTTCCAAAAGACACCATAGCGACCACCTGATCCGCCATTGACATGACGCATTTCAAAATAATAAAACTGATCTTTATCTAAAGTCATTGTTACAGAAGTCTGCGTTACTTCATCTTCATGGTCGAATCTAGGCGTCCAATTGGAATTGGCAATTAAAACCGCATTATTTGGATCTTCATCTGTACTTAACCAAAGCTGCATTCGATCGTCTCCAGCCACATTAAATTGATACGTTCCAGAAACAGGTACTTTTAGAAAATTACTAATTCTAGAACCAAAGTAGGTCTCTGCAATATCGTGTGCTCCATATAAATAAGGAATCTGACCAGATGTGTCAGGCTGTAATGGAAAAGAAGATAGACCTTCTAAATCTGTAAAATTATTATCTGGTAAACCTCTGTAATAATAAGGACGCACGAAGCCTCTTTCTCCAACACAAGCACTAGCTGTAGTAGGCTTGCCTGTACAATTGCAATTCCCATCTTCTTGATCGCTTGAAGTCAAGGGATCGTTATCATCACAAGTCGTTCCAGCAGCAGGACAATCGGGGGCACAAGCATAATCGTAGACATAAGTGCTGCTAATGATCGAATAAGTATTCGGCAAAGAAGGCGTTTTCCATTGCACTTGCACAATGTCTCCACCACTGCCTTCTCGATGTCGAGCTTCAAAGTAATAATAAGTACCCGTAACCAAAGCAATGGCAGCAGAAGTTTGTTCTGGATATTTATCATATTCTTCTCGATTAGACCATTCAGGTACGCTAGCAATTTGGCTAATATTATCAGGAGAATCATCAGTACTTAGAAAAAAGTTCGTGTCATCATCCGCTGTCAGATTAAAGATATAATTGCCATTTTCTGGTACGGTGATGTATCCCTGAATGACGGATCGATAGCTATCGCTAAAGCCCCTGTTAGGCGTAGCAAACTGATCCATTTCGATAACGTTATCGGGTGTGTTTGGATAATTGGGAAGGTGTGTAAGATAATCAATATCACTACTTATAATGTTCCATTGTTTCCATTTTAAAAGCCCTTGTTCTCCAACACAAGAATTTTGAGCAAGTAGGGAAAAAGAGCTAATTACTAAGAATAGGAAAGAAAAATATACCCGACTGTTATACATGAAACTGCAATTTGATATGGTTATTCGTTGACTACAGAAAATTTAGAGGTCAGCCGTCAGATCGTTCCTACGGAACTGTCAGATCGCCTACGGCTGTCAGATTTATAACATTGACGACGCTCGCTTCTGATAATCGTATGTTACCCAATTAGACTGCTTCACTGTCACACGTAAGGAGCATCACGTAGTCAACGTTGTATGTCTGACTTCTGACAGCTGTAGGCGATCTGACAGCGTAGCGATCTGACTTCTAATTCTATGTGCCCAAAAAGCCTAAAGGATTATTCGCCGCTGTGCCATCATATCGGCTAGTGCTATAAAAATTGCCAATATTAGGAAGCACCATAGAGAGGTCATTTTTATCCACACCAAACCAAAGCGCCAACTCTGCAAATACCTGATCTGCAGAAGTAGTAGGAATAAGATTTCCTCTTTGACTCATGATTAAATCATTGCCTTCTAAATTTAAACTTGGATAGTTTCCATATACCGACTTGCCATTGACGGCTCCTCCTGCTACCATCATATTACCACCCCAAGCATGATCTGACCCATTACCATTGGAGGTTAGCGTCCTAGCAAAATCTGAAATGGTAAAGAGCGTGACCTGATCTTTCATGCCTAGTTCTTCTAGTGTTTGATAGAACTCAAAGATGGCATTATTAACGACGTTTAATAAATATTCTTGGGAGTCGATGACTTCATCGTGATGGTCCCATCCACCTATAGTTGTGAAGAATGTTTGCCGCTTCATATTAAGACTTTCTCCTGCAGCAATCGTCTTGGCAATCATCCGCATATTTTGAGAGAGATAATGATCGGAGAAAGGTGTTTGAAAAGCATCTACACCTGCTAAGGCTTTAGTAAATCGCTCTTGTGTATC
>JALZWC010000487.1 GCA_023300255.1 Saprospiraceae bacterium
ACGTAAGTAATTGGACAAAATAAACAACACAATTAGAATTTATCTAAACACATAGGCACATAGTGCATATAGGCTGTGTGTCCTATGTGCCTATGTGTTTAAAAACTACGTTTGATTTTGTCCACTTACTTACTTAATCTAATAAATCATATTCTGATAAGATCATTTGCCATTCGTCATGTTCTAGCTCTTTGATGATAAGGCGAGATATTTTTTCTTTTAGTTCTAGTCTGTTTTTGGGTAAACCAAAGGCATAAAATTGTTGATCGAAGTGGATAGGTAAAATTTCTAAATGATCTATATGAACGTTCTGATTGATCTTGTATTTTAGAATAGGAGCGTCGTATAAGAAGGCGTCTAATTGATTAGCGTCTAATGCGTTTAAGCCTAGGAATACACTATCATAGAATGTTATGTTTTTAAAGAAATGACTTCGTAAGTATTCTGCTGTATCAGAATTCTTAACGGTTCCTATAGGTCGCTTTTTAAAAGCTTCCAAACGTTCTACATCTGCACTTAAACGATTTATTGTGAGGGAGGAAGCAAAGCTGGCAGTCAAGCCAGATATAAATAGGATACCAATTAGCATCCATACTAATGCGACCATTTTGCCACCTCTAGTCTTAGGTGCTTTATCTCCATATCCTACGGTCGTAATGGTCACGATAGACCACCAAATACCATCCCAGATACCTTTGTTGTCAGGATGGAATTGTTGAGGGTTTTTTTCCTTTTCGAATTTCCAAATTAATAGCCCAAATATAGATGCCAAAGACATTAGAAATAATATTCCACGAAGGAAATTAAAATTAAAAATAGATTTAAGAAATTGGGAAATTTTCCGAATAGACGAAGCTTTATGTACAGCAACAGTTGAATTAGACATGTAGAAACAATGGGTAAAATCAAATTTTTCGTATCGGTCATATGTAATCGCCAAAGGATTAATACTAATGTCGACCGTTCCATTTTCTAACCTATTTAATATTTCTTTGAGAGGCATTGCCTGATACCTGAAAGAAAGGTCTAAATTATTTGCAATCTCTTCCCATAAGTAAATACTAATTCCTGATAAGGTTCCTTGATTGTCAATGATGAAAGGAGGTGATTGAACATAAGCAACTACTAGGGTGTCTTTTGGAGTATCCTCTTGTCCATAAATAGTAATAAAAGAGAAGCACCAGATTAGGAGTAAACTTAGATTTCTCATGCTGTACTATTAATAGGTTATGAAATAGAGTAGAGAAGTGAGCGCAGAAAATAGAGATAGTTTTTGTTAAAAAAATGGCATTTAGAACGTATGCTCCAGATGCCATTTTTATAGTTTGTTTGAGAACAAATCTATAAAAAAAATTAGAATAAGTATTGATGATTGATTGGGTCTGGTAAATCATAAATCATAGTTCATACATTTTAAATCATATATCTGTGGCACCAAAATTAGATAGATATATGATGTATGATCTGCCTGCGTGCTTTGGCAGGCAGGTTTAAAATTTATGATTTTTTCACCCATTTAAATCATACCTGCGCCACCATAGGAACATCTAAAACTTTAGCTACTTTTCCTAGTTTATCTAATGCCTCATCAACTTGTGCTCTAGTATGGTTAGCCATTAGAGAAAAACGAATGAGTGAATCTTCACTAGCAACAGCAGGAGAAATAACTGGATTAACAAACACCCCCATTTCTTGTAGCATCGCCGTTAATTTGAAAGTCTTCATATCGTCTCGAACGTAAATCGGAATAATAGGCGTTTCCGTTGGGCCTGTTTCAAGGCCTAAGGCTTTCAAGCCCTCCATGGTATAATTAGTAATATCCCATAAATTATCAATAAGCTCTGGTTGTTCTTGTATTAGCTCAAGAGCAGCAATCACACTAGCTGCATTTGCAGGGGCTATACTAGCACTGAAAATGAGGGAACGAGCATGATGTTTTAAGAAATTAATAGTGTCTGAATCCGCTGCAATAAATCCACCTATAGAGGCTAAAGATTTACTAAACGTACCCATTATTAGATCAACATCGTCTGTTACTCCAAAATGAGAAGCTGTTCCACGGCCACCTTTTCCGATAACGCCTAAAGCATGGGCGTCATCTACCATGATATTGGCATTATATTTTTTTGCTAATGCTACAATCTCTGATAATTTGCAAATATCCCCTTCCATACTAAATACCCCATCAGTTACAATTAAGCGAATAACATCTTGAGGCAATTTTTGTAAGACTCGTTCTAAAGATGCCATATCGTTGTGGCGATACTTTACTTTTTTAGCAAAAGATAATCTAGCACCATCAATAATACAAGCATGATTGGTATCATCCATGATGATATAGTCATGACGACCAACAACAGAAGATATAACGCCTAGGTTTACTTGATAACCAGTACTGAAAACTAGGGCTTCATCCTTTCCAACAAATGACGCTAGTTTTTCTTCTAATTCTGTATGAATATCTAAAGAACCATTCAAAAAACGAGAACCAGCACAGCCAGAACCATATTTATCTATTGCCTTTTTTGAAGCTTCTTTTAGTCTAGGGTGATTGGTTAGTCCTAGATAGGAATTAGACCCAAACATCAAGACATCTTTGCCATCCATCTTAACAACTGTGTCTTGGTCAGAGCTGATTTCTCTAAAGTAGGGGTATATGCCTTGGTTTTTAACCTCTGCTGGTCGGGTATAGGAAGCCAGCTTACTTCTCAGTAAGTTCATATTTAAAATTTATTATGTTCTCCAAAATCTATAAAATAGAATAGAGTAAAGAAGAGAGAATATAGCTATATTCT
>JALZWC010000488.1 GCA_023300255.1 Saprospiraceae bacterium
CATAAAACTATCCAAGTATCTGGCTAGTGTCTAGTAAGTCTAGTAGCTACCTGATAAGGAGTAATACTATGTGAACTATGTGAACTATGTGAACTATGTGAACTATGTGAACTATGTATCTATGTGGTAAATTCGTCAACATTATATGTGTTTTCCCCCAATTCTTTACACACTCAATTGTTTTGCTATCAAGGAGAACTTAAAATAGAGAAATTTCAAGTTCACGATATAGCTCCCTGCCAATTCTAAATTATCAATTATACCCTCCAAGCGCCTTAAGAAATTGATCCATAATTTCTTCAATCATAGAATATTTAAAGGCATTCTAGTATGATTTGGCTAATCCACTTTTCTTAAATTCTTTACGTTCAACAAACGATTAAAAGAATTACTGCTTCCCCCATTATAATATTATCAACTTTGAAGAAACAGACTTTAGAATAAGATCTGAGTAGTAAGTCAAGTTAATGCTGACTAGTTAATATTCGTGTTTTTACGAAGAGGAACTAGTCATATAACGGTTGACTTATCACTAAGGAATGATGACTACTTAATTATTATACTTTATTAACCCATTCTAATAACCTACTTAACTAATTTTAATGATACGATCATTATTAGTCTTTTTGATTCTATGTTCTATTGCTACTATCAGCAACGGACAATCTATTGTTAGAGGGCCCTATCTACAAAAGTCTAATTCAGATAGAATAACGATTAAGTGGCGGACGGATCAGCCTACTGAATCAAAGGTAGAATATGGTACTAATCTTTTTAATCTTGATCTAGCGGCAGTAGAAACTTCTTTGAAAACAGAACATGAGATTGAATTATTAAGCCTTAGTCCGAATACCGTTTACTATTATCGCATAGCTGATTTTAGTAAGGTATTAATGTCTGAAGCTAATGATCTGTACTTCAAAACAAGTCCAGAAATAGGATCAAGAGATGCCACTCGATTTTGGATTTTAGGAGATTGCGGAACAGCAAACAATAACCAGCGAACTGTACGAGATGCCTATTATAATCATGTAGGTGGGGAACACACAGACGGGATTTTATTTTTAGGGGATAACGCTTATGCTTCAGGTACAGATCAACAATATCAGAATGCTGTTTTTGAAAATATGTATGAGGATAAATTGAAGAATTCGGTTGCTTGGTCTTGTTTAGGTAATCATGATGGACACTCCGCTGATTCCGATAAACAAACTGGGCCTTATTATGATATTTTCTCTTTTCCAACAGCAGCAGAATCAGGTGGAATGCCTTCTGGCACAGAGGCCTATTATTCTTTTGATTATGGTAATATTCATTTCGTTAGTCTTGATTCTTATGAAACAGATCGTTCTGTAGGAGGGAGTATGTATAATTGGTTGGAGAATGATTTACAAAATAATTTGCAGGAATGGTTAGTCGTATTTTGGCATCACCCACCTTATACAAAAGGATCTCATAATTCTGATACAGAAAGTGATTTAATAGAAATGCGGCAGAATTTTGTGCCTTTAGTAGAAGAGTACGATGCTGATTTGATCCTTTCAGGGCATAGTCATTCTTATGAAAGATCTTATTTCTTAAACGGACATTACGGTTCTTCTAATAGTTTTGATTTAGAAAAAAATACCATCGGTGATACTGGTGGTGGAGATGGGCGAATAGATGGAGGAGGAGCTTATGAGAAATCCACCAATGGAGTAGACGGTAAAAATGGAGCCGTTTATATTACAACAGGTAGTGCTGGGAAAATAACTGGATCAGGTGGACTTAATCATTCAGCTATGTTCTATTCTGTAAAAAAATTGGGCTCGTGTATATTGGAAGTAGAAGAAGATCAAATGAACGTGAAGTTTATTCGAGAAAATGGATCTATTGAAGATTATTTTACAATAAATAAAACGACTATTGATTGTACAGTTGGTGCACCATGTGATGATGGCAACCCTGCAACATCAAATGATATTTACAATACAGATTGTATATGTATTGGCGGTGGCGTTCAAACTAAAAATGTTTGTTTGACTCTAGGTTCAGGCTCGGACGACGCAGAAGAAGTTATTAGTTCTGGTGTAGTAAATATAAAGAGTACGGACTTGGAGATGGTAGAAGAAGATGCAGATCAATTGATAGGCCTTCGTTTTCCTCAATCAATATTGACTGACACGACCGTTATCACCAGCGCTTATTTACAATTTACGGTTGATGAAAGAGGCACTAAATATACTTTATTAGAAATAAACGGAGAAATAGCAGCAAACCCAGCCCCTTATACTACTGATGATTTTAATATCTCCTCTAGATTAACCACAGATGCTTCCGTATTTTGGAACCCTCCTGCATGGAATACGTTAAATTTTTCAGGAGCAGACCAAAAGACACCAGATCTTTCGATTATCATTAACGAAATTATTAATGACCCCACCTTTTCCAATAATACACCAATCGCTCTTCAAATAAAAGGTTTTGGTAAAAGAGTTGCGGAATCTTTTAATGGTTCTCCTGCTCAAGCACCAAAACTTTGTCTAGAATATGAATCTTTCTCCTGCCAAGATATAGGGAAACCCTGTGATGATGAAGATCCATGTACCGCAAATGACTCCTATGATAATGACTGTAATTGTATAGGAATTTTCCAAGATAGTGATAGAGATGGAATCTGTGATACAGACGACTTGTGTGCAGGGGGAGAACCTGGCACACCTTGTAGCGATGGAGATCCATGTACGACCGATGACACCATCGACAATAATTGTAATTGTGTAGGAATCATTCAAGATGCAGATAATGATACGGTCTGTGATCTCTTTGACAACTGTCCTGATCTTGATGATACCTTACTTGGAACGGCTTGTAATGATAATGATGCTTGTACAATTAATGATATTTATACGGTAGACTGTGAATGTGTCGGTGTCTATGTAGATAGTGATGGAGATGGGGTTTGTAATACATTTGATGTATGTTTTGGTCCTGAACCAGGAACGGCTTGTGATGATAATAATGTTTGTACAATTGATGATAAAGTAGACAATAATTGTAATTGTGTAGGAACCTTTCAAGATGCAGATAATGATACTGTCTGTGATGCCTTAGATAGCTGTCCTGACCTTAACGATGCACTCATCGGTACGCCATGTGATGACAATAATGTTTGTACAAATAATGATACCTATAATAATAGCTGTAACTGTGTAGGAACTTTTGAAGATAGTGATAACGATGGAATTTGTAATGCATTTGATGTATGTTTTGGTCTTGAACCAGGAACGGCTTGTGATGATAATAATGTTTGTACAACGGATGATAAAATAGATCAGAACTGTGAATGTAAAGGAACCTTTCAAGATGCAGATAATGATACTATCTGTGATGCCTTAGATAACTGTCCTGAACTTAATGATGCGCTAATCGGTACGCCTTGTGATGACAATAATACTTGTACGATTAATGATACCTATAATAGCAATTGTAATTGTATAGGAACTTTTGATGATACTGATAATGATGGCGTGTGTGATACATTTGATGTATGTCCTGGTCTTGAACCAGGAGCTGCTTGTGATGATAATGATATTTGTACGATTAATGATGTAATAGGTGAGAACTGTGAATGTAAGGGAGAAATTAGAGATATGGATGATGACGGTGTCTGCGATGATTTAGATTCTTGTCCTTTTCTAGACAACAGCTTAATAGGAACTCCATGTAACGATGGAGATATCTGCACAGTAGGAGAAACTTACGATACAACTTGCACCTGTTCTGGAGGAGTAAATCTCTGCTTGCAAAAGGTTTATGCAAGATTCTATTTAGAAGGATATCTAGCTATTGATTCGACAAATATGAATACCACTTTAAATAAGAGTGGTTTACTGCCAACTTCGCAACCCTATAACAAAGCTCCTTGGAACTATTCTGGAAATGAATCTCGTCAAGATATTCCGGCTGATATTGTGGATTGGGTATTAATCATGGTAAGAGACGCAAACGGAGTTGTTATTGATCAGAAAGCTGGGTTTGTCAATAAAATTGGAGAGCTAATAGATGTGGATGGTACTGATGGAATATCCATGTTAAAAGCAATTAATAATTATATTAGTATCCACCATCGATCTCATGTAGCGGTCTTAACATCTAGTACTTATCAAGGTAATTTATATGACTTTTCAACAAGTACTTTTAAAGCTAATGGAACAGAACAATTAATACTGAAAAGTGGAGAATATTGTTTGAGAGGTGGCGACTATGATGGAAATGGAATTATTAATAGCGTAGATTTTAATATGTGGAAAGCACAAGGTGCAATCTTGAATCAATATCTTTCAATAGATTCAGATGGAAATGGAATTGTAAATAGTCTAGACTATAATATCTGGTCATTAAATCGCTCTAAGTTAGGACATCCTTTTCTTAGATATTGAGCCGGATTAAATTGAGATTAAATGGAAGTGTGGCAGTTTCAAGCTAATTGATCCGATCACTTCTACAGGCTGGCCGAGAATGCGCTAACGTAACCACCAAATTTATTTGGTAGGTTGTACACGAATTGATTGTCAATATATTACATAGAACCAGCCAAATAAATTTGGCGGTTACATATGACTCAAACATCATTCTCGGTCACCCTGTTCTAGTGGTCGGATCAAGCTGTACGTTTCATCCGACTACTGGAAGCGATCGGATGAATTAATTTGCTGACTCATTTTTTCATCATTCCTTAGTGAAAGGAATTAAATAAGTTGAGCCAGAAGGCGCAGTTATTTTTTCTTCTAAGAAGTTCAAAAAATCAGTGTATAGCCTAGTTACGGACTTATTTTTCTGCATTTTTTAGAAGGAAAAAGAACAAGCATAATGGTTCAAGTTATTTTGTTCGTTTCACTTATAGTCAATTTATAAATTTAGCCTTCTCTATTATACAAAGAAGCCTTATTTAAAATATTACGAGTTTTAAAAAAAACAAAAACAAAAAAACAAACAACACAAAAAACATACTAATAATTTGATATGACCTTACAGAAGTTGTTTTTTTTTAATGTCCTACTTTTGTTATATTTTTTTCCATTTAATAAGATATTTGCCCAGAACATATTGAGCAATATCGTTATTAACGAAATTAATTATCGTTCAATTGATACAGAGGCAGATATTACTTTCGTAGAATTATATAATGCAGGCACGGATTCGACTAGTTTGGCTTCTTGGCAATTGGAAGGGGGGATTGATTACCAATTTCCGATTGGAACAAAACTTGCAGCTGGGGAATATCTCGTGGTAGCAGCTGATATAGATACTGCACAAATAGTACTTGGTTTTTCAGGTGCTTTAGGGCCATTTTCAGGAAATCTAAGCAATGAATCAGATAAAATAATACTAAGAAATATTTTTTTGCAAATAGAAGATGAAGTAGAATACGATGGTTGGAAAGAATGGCCTCATGTAAGAGACACCTTAACTAACCAACCCATTTCTATTCAAAAAATAAATCCATTACTTCCTTCTAAACATCCTGGTAGTTGGAGGGCAGCAGCAGTTACGCCTATGGTAAAAAACACGAATGTTTTTATTTCCAACCCAACTGCTATTCCTATTATTAAAGAGGTATCCAAATCACCTGATCAACCACTTCCTGGAGAGATCGTCAGAATCAAAGCTGATCTTAGTAATTTAGCTACTGTAAATGGGCTTCAAGTTAAGCTGGAATACCAAACGGTAGATGCAGGAGATTATATTGGTAAGTCAGATAGTCGTTACCAAGCAAGTTGGATATCGATACCTATGAAAGATGATGGTATCGGAGCAGATTCTACTGCAGGAAATGATGTATACACTGCAGCTATTCCGTCGGCTGCACAAGTACATCGACGCTTGATCAGATACAGAGTTAATGTGACAACAGCAGATGGGTATGACCGAACTTTTCCAGATCAAGATCATCCAGAGAGTAATTACACTTATTTTGTCTATAACAAACCTACAGACTATAACGGATTTTCATTAAGTGATCTTCCGACCTTACCTGAAATTGTATTAATTACTACGAATAGTCATACCAATATAAATATCCTTGCCTATTTAGGACAAGAATATTTAGGAGAAGGAACATTAGTCTATAATGGAAAAGTATATGACCATATTAGATTTCGATCACGAGGACGACGATCAAGACATAAAAGACCAAAAAGAAATTTAAAGTTTGATTTAAATAAAGCTAGGCCTCTTGTACCTGTAGATGATTGTGGAAAATCTTATAAAGAATCTAGAAGCAAATTAGTACTTTCAGGAACTTGGGTTGGAGATCCTGCCGTTCATGGTCTAGCTGAATCTTTATGTAATAAATTATTAGACTTAACTGGAGGACTTGAGCGAGCTGCAGATTATAGCCAACTACGTATTATTGATGATGGTATAGAGGAGGGTAAAGATGGCGATTTCTGGGGGCTTTATCTTGTGTTAGAAGATTTTGGAGGAAGTATGCTTGACGAACATAATTTACCTGATGGAGATATTTGGGTGACTAAACCTACGTTGATAGATTACGATGGAAAAAATGATTCCACCTTAAATGTAGAAAATTTAATAAGAAAAATGTGGTTTGGTAATAGAGCAGCGAATACTATTTATGGACAGAATGCCAATAATTATTATGGTAAACACAGTAATAAAACCTATTTTCCAGGAGGAGATGGAGAGGTGCCTCCAAATACAAGGACTAATGAAAATTATTTACCAGCTGCTGATGGAAAACAACTAGATGTTTGGTCTGATCTAGATAATGCATTTGGTTCACCAAATGATGATCTCACGACTTTTAAGAGAGATACAGCTGTTAGGGATATTCTAAATACAAACGCAGATGTAATACCTGATGAATATGAAATTGAATACCAAGGCAAGCTTCGTTCAATGTATGATTTAATATTAAATCCAGAACAACGAGACTTTTTGGTAGATATGGAATCTAGAAAAATATATCAGCCAGGAGCAGCTCATGATTGGACTACCATCGATAAAGATCGCTGGGACACACCTTATGATTTGGGGACCATTGATGCGCATGTCAATTGGTATAAGGAATGGCTAAAGGATAGAGCTGTTTTAATTCTAAATGCAGATACTACTGATGGAATAAAAGATGTATTAATTCCTAATAAACCAATCATCTCTCTAACAGGAAATACCGCTATTAATAGATTGACGTTTACTGGTTCTGCATACGCTGGCACAAATAATTTTGCAGCGATGGAGTGGCGAGTAGGAGAGTGGAGTGATCCTGCTAATTCCTTCTACACAGAGGAATGTGAACCTATTTATGAAGTTCAAGAAAAGTGGAGTAGTGGAGAAATTTCTACTTTTGCATCTACTTTTACTATTCCTTATCAGGCCTTATTAGAAGAAAAAAGAACTTACAAAATTAGAGCAAGATATAAAGATCAGACAGGCCGTTGGAGTCATTGGTCTGATCCTGTGAGCTTGAAAACTACACCTGCTAGAAATCCAACTACACCAGCTATTGTTATTAATGAAATTAGTTATACCACTAGGACTGGTTGTAGTGAATTTATTGAAATTATAAATGGGGAGAGTCAACCAGTTGATATTAGCAGTTACACTTTCACAGATGGGATTGAGTATACCTTTCCCACAGGTACAGTTTTAGCAGCGGGTCAGGCTGTCGTACTTTCAGAAGACTCTCTTTCTTTTATTCAAAATTATGGCACTTCGCCATTTGGTAAATATAAAGGAGGCTTACTAGGAGATGGAGAACGTATTGAATTAAGAGGTTGGTTTGATGTCATTGTTGATTCCTTGACTTTTAATGCTAATAATGTTTGGGATGAAAATCCCCTCGATTATGCAAAGACGCTAGAATTATTGAATCCCACTTTAGATAACAACGATCCAGCCAATTGGTTTCGGTCCGAGAGTGTTTGTGGGACTCCTGCTAAAATTAATAGTCTTTTCTGTGATGCTCCAGAACTTCCTATTGTAATAAATGAAATTAACTATAACTCTAATAATGATATTGCCGATCCAGGTGATTGGATAGAATTGCATAATCCTAATTCTAGCGATGTAGACCTTTCTAATTGGTATTTATATGATGAAGAAAGTGGTTTTCGTATTCCCGCAGGAATTATTATTCCTGCAAATGGCTATTTAGTATTAGTAGAAAATAAAGTAAATTTTAGTGCGATCTTTCCATCATTACATCCTTCACTATATATTGGAGACTTTGGATTTTCTCTTAGTGGTAAAGGAGAGCGTGTTTCCCTTTTTGATGGGAACGATTGCCTGTCTGATTATGCTAGATTTAATGATAAAGACCCATGGCCAGAAGCTCCTGATGGAGATGGTCCAACGCTCTCTTTATTAGATCCTGCTTTAGATAATACGATACCAACTTCATGGGAATCTTCCGCTATAATGAACGGGGATTTTTTAATTGGTTCGCCAGGGTATGCTAATATTTGTGTGCCAGGTCAAGCATGTAATGATGGGGATGATTGTACATTTGATGATATTTATGATGCCAATTGTAACTGTAATGGTATCGATTTCGATACTAGTTTACTTGGTCAATTATGTGATGATGGTAATCCATTAACAGAGTTTGATACCTACAATGACTGTGGCTGTTCTGGAATTATTGTAAGCGCCACGATTTGTAATCAAATTAGTCATGGCTTGGATGATATGGAGGAATATATATCTTCCAGTAGTGAGTTTGGTGTATTAACTACTGAAGTAGATTTTAATAGTTCTGATTTGGAGATGACAATGGAGAAGGCGGATCAAATAGTTGGCCTTCGTTTTAATAATATTCAAATTCCCCAAGGAGCTACGATCACAAATGCGACTTTACAATTTACGACAGATGAGGAAACAATCATTCCGACAGATTTAATCATACAAGCGGAAGCATCCGATAATGCTATCTCTTTCTTTAATACAAATAGCACTATTTCTGATCGACTAGTCACAAACGCATCTGTAGCTTGGTCGCCTCCAGCTTGGAATGTAATTGGACAAAGAAATGCAAGACAAAGAACCCCAAACATTGCTGCTCTTGTTCAGGAAGTAGTCAATCAAGCAGGATATGCGCAAGGCAATTCCATCGCATTTATTATTTCTGGTACAGGTGAAAGAGTGGCAGAATCTTTTGAAGGTGATTCGCTTCAAGCACCAGAGCTATGTATAACTTACTCAACTGGACAATGTGTAATAGGGTATCCTTGTGACGATGGTAATGTGTTTACTGTAAACGATGCTTTTGATGCAAATTGTGATTGTGTTGGTGACAAAAATGTTGTTTTGGGAAAGGTTCTATTAGAAGGATATTTGAATCCCCAAACTGAACTTTTAGAATCAAAGCTCAATAATTTAGGCTTAATACCCTTAACTCAACCTTTTAATAAAGCTCCTTGGAATTACAATGGGGCAGAACAAGTTGCTACTATTCCAAATGAAGTAATTGATTGGATCTTAGTGATGAGCAGAAGTGCTAATGGTACTGTTTTGAGTCAGGCAGCAGGATTCATTAATGCAGAAGGTGAGCTATTAGGTTTAGATGGTACACAAGGTATTTTAATAGAAAATATAACTGGCAACTTTATTTCTATTCATCACCGATCCCATTTAGCCGTTATGTCTGCTACGCCATATACGGGTGATGAAATATATGACTTCACTACTTCTAGTGACAAAGCTTTAGGAAATCAACAACAAAAACCAGTAGCTAATAAATTTGTTTTATATGCAGGAGATTATGATGCAAATGGCTTAGTTAATAATACCGATTTTAATAAATGGAAAGTACAAAGTGCCGTCCTGAATAAGTATATACCAATTGATGGAGATGGAAATGGTATTGTTAATTCTGCTGATTATAATCTTTGGATTAATAATAGATCGAAAATAGGAGAAACTAAAATTCGTTATTAAAATACGTGTTTTACATTATCGGGGAATCAGCGTATAGCTCTGCTGAGGAGCAATTGTACGAGGAATAGCCTGTGCGAACGAGCAGAAAAGTTCCACTAAGGCAATTTAAATTAATAAATTGGACGTTTTAGGCTAGTCATTTTTTCTTCTAAGGAATTCTAAAAAACTAAGCATAGCTGGGCTACGGTTCTTTTTTT
>JALZWC010000489.1 GCA_023300255.1 Saprospiraceae bacterium
ATCTTCTTTAAGTCGATCAATATTATGGTCTAAAGCATAGATACCTGCGGCAGCTAAAAAGCCTGCCTGTCGCATTCCTCCCCCCATTACCTTTCTAAATCGCCTAGCTAGTCTAATAAATTCTTGATCTCCAACCAACAAAGAACCAACAGGAGCACCTAATCCTTTAGACAAACAAAGAGAGACGCTATCAAATAATTCGCCTACGGCTTGCGTACTTTCTCCCGTCTCTGCTAATGCATTATATAGCCTTGCTCCATCCAGATGAATCTTTAGTCCTCTCTTTCTACACAATTTTGATATAGGTTGTATTTCATCGAGCGTATAATAACTACCCCCTGCTTTATTAGCCGTATTTTCCAAAGAGACCAACTTACTAATAGGCAACCAATCATAAACGGGTCTGATGGCAGCATCTACTTGTTCCGCAGTAATCTTTCCATCTTTGCCTGGCAAAAGCTGCATGGCGACGCCAGAATTAAAAGCATAGCCCCCTGTTTCGTATTGATAAATATGAGAGTACTCATGACAGATTACCTCATCTAATGGCTGCGTATGTACTTTAATTGCAATTTGATTGGTCATCGTACCCGAAGGGCAAAACAAGGCAGCTTCTTTACCAAACAGGGCTGCCCCTTTTGCTTCCAAGGCGTTCACCGTTGGATCTTGTTGAAAGACATCATCTCCTACCTCCGCTTGTAACATTGCTTGTAACATTGCTTGGCTAGGTCTGGTAACTGTATCACTGGATAAATTAATTAGCATAAGAATTTTTTAGAGAAGTCAGATCGCTTGTAATAGAAGTCAGATGTCAGATCGCCTACGGCTGTCAGAAGGGAGACTTATGATGTTGACCTCTAGATTTATGAGATAATAGAAGTCAGGATTGCACGTCTGAGTCAACATTATACATCTGACAGCCGTAGGCGATCTGACAGCGCAGCGATCTGACCTCTGACTTCTTTTAAAGCCGAATATAGGAAAAAATTACTTCTTTAAAACTATTCCCTAAATAGCTTTCCAAATTTCCTTACAATGCCAAAACAATTATTACCTTTACGCCCCGTAACGTTATTATCACGACTATCAATATATATGACTAAATACATTTTTGTTACGGGAGGGGTTACTTCTTCATTAGGAAAAGGCATTATTGCTGCTTCACTCGCCAAATTACTACAAGCCAGAGGCTTTAAAGTTACCATTCAAAAGTTTGACCCATACCTTAATGTGGATCCTGGAACACTCAATCCCTACGAGCATGGAGAATGTTATGTAACGGATGATGGGGCAGAAACGGATTTGGATTTAGGTCATTACGAGCGTTTCTTAAATACGCCAACCTCGCAAGCTAATAATGTGACAACAGGAAGAATTTACCAAACCGTCTTGGACCGAGAACGTGCTGGAGAATTTTTAGGGAAGACTGTTCAGGTAATACCGCATATCACGGATGAGATTAAGCGCAGAGTTCAACTACTAGGTCTTAGTGACAAATATGATATTGTTATTACGGAATTGGGAGGGACAGTCGGAGATATAGAATCTTTGCCGTATTTAGAAGCATTGAGGCAGCTGCGTTGGGACTTAGGTAGTGATAATTGTTTGGTGATTCATCTTACGCTGATTCCTTATCTAAAAGCTGCAAAAGAACTAAAAACTAAGCCAACTCAGCATTCTGTAAAGCAACTATTAAATGCAGGTATTCAACCTGATATATTAGTCTGTCGGACAGAATATCCAATAACAGAAGATATACGTAGGAAACTAGCCTTGTTTTGCAATGTAGAAAAGTCAGCAGTTATAGAAGCAATAGATGCAGATACCATCTATGATGTTCCTTTACTGATGTCTAAAGAAAAGTTAGATACGCAAGTTATTACCAAACTTCGCTTAAAAGATATAAAGGAACCAGATTTAGTAGCTTGGAAGGCATTTTTAGGTAAACTGAAAAATCCTGTTCATCAGGTTAGTATAGCACTGGTTGGTAAATACAATGAACTACAAGATGCCTATAAATCCATTTATGAAGCCTTTATTCATGCAGGTGCAATGAACGAATGCGAAGTCCATGTAGAACCTATACATTCTGAGCAATTAGAAGGAGATTATGAGACAGTAGCCAAACGCTTGAAAGACTTTGATGGGGTTTTGGTTGCTCCAGGATTTGGAGAACGAGGAGTAGAAGGAAAAATAAATGCGATCAAATATGTTAGAGAAAACAATATTCCATTTTTTGGAATTTGTTTAGGGATGCAGTGTGCCGTAGTAGAATTCTCCAGAAATGTACTCCAGTTAGAAGGTGCAGCCTCTACAGAAGTCGAAGAAAATCCAACTCATGCACTTATTGATTTAATGCCAGATCAGGTTGGTGTTCAAAAAGGAGGGACGATGCGCTTAGGTACTTATGACTGTAAATTGCGGAAGGAGTCAAAAGCTGCAAAGGCTTATGGTACTACAACTATTAAAGAAAGACATAGACATCGATATGAATTTAATAATCAATACCTTGATGTGGTTGAAAAAGGAGGCCTAATACCGGTAGGTATCAATCCTGAAACGAAGCTGGTAGAGGTGGTAGAATTAGAAGGACATCCTTGGTTCGTAGGCGTGCAATATCATCCAGAGTTAAAAAGTACTGTTGAAAATCCGCATCCTTTGTTTGTTGGATTTGTACATGCTTGTTTGAAGTAAAATGTATTTATTAAGCTTAATTCTGAAGTGAAAATTTTAAATTTTGAATGCTTATAAAACGTTGACACTCAGTAGTCAAATTTTGCTATATGATTTTTTTTTGGAATAAACACTATGTGTTATGCCATTTTTAGGTAGTCAATCAAATTAATACCATAAGGACTTTTCATAACCAATTAATCAGATCACTTTCAGTGGTTGCATCAAGCTGCTCGTTTCATTCGACCATTCCAAACAGGTTGACGGCTAACTCAATATATTGTTAATTCGTTTTTTATAATTGATTAAAAAAAAATTAGATCTGCCAGGTTTTAAAAATCTGGCAGATCTTGCTTATTAACGGTCAGCCTATCCAAAGTGATCGGATGAATTCTTTCGCTGTCCCAAATTTGTTTTACATGCCGCTAATTCGATAGTATTATAAGGATGGCACAAAATAAAGGTGTAATTTGACTTTTTATCCTTCTCGAAATCCGCAATCCCTCCGAAATCGGTTCATTAAAAAATAATTCCCGAATGAGTATCCATCTAAGGGCTACCCGTCTAACCTTGTTCATTTATTAAAAAAAGGACATAAATACTTTTAGACGAAAATTCGTTATTTTCTAGTAAAAAATCAGGAACTCCCCCCGAGGTTTAGTCTCTTTCTGCCTCTGGGCAAAAGCCATCTCTCGTCTTAAGAAGAGGGGGAGTCGTCTACGAAGGGAGATTTTCAATCGTAGACGACCCCCTCCC
>JALZWC010000490.1 GCA_023300255.1 Saprospiraceae bacterium
TACTCATCTGATATTTTACAAAAGAGCCTCTTGTGTAAATTTAAATAGTACACATAGTGTTAAACACAAGATACTAGTGATATCTACCTTTTTTATTTTGTATATCTTCCCATATATTTGCTACATTGAGGAATTATCTTAAATAACTAATGAGTAGAAAATTTATATAAACAGACTTTTTTCCGTATGGAGGACTATAAGGAAGAGCATATTTTATGGGAAAAATTCCGAGCAGGAGATGAAGCAGCTTTTTCTAGCTTGTTTTATTTATATAGCGATACATTGTTTTATTATGGCAGTTCTATCACTAAGGACAGAGAGTTAATAAAAGACAGTATTCAGCAATTGTTCTGCAATCTTTGGGAGAGAAAAGAGCAATGTCATGAGGTCAGCAAAATAAAGTAATTTAATTAATTTTTGTTAATATTGTGCACACTGCTGGACATCAGAAAAGAACAAAGAATAGAAACCAGAGAATAGAGATAAATTTCAGAATTAAACAAATTTACATAGCATGAGATTAACAAGACTAAAACCAGTTCTACACCTAGCCTTATTTATTATAACAATACTGTGTTTCACGAGCTGTTTGGAGGAGACAGCTAAAACGAATACAAAAGACTCAGACGTTGCTATAACTACCCAAACAATTGAAAGCGAAGTAGACTTAAGTACGATAAAGATTGGTTACTGTACCCCTTCCTTGAATGCTCCTTATTATTCTGCATTGTTTGCCAGTATTAAGAAAAAAACAGAAAGTGCTGGAATGACTTTTCTTTCAGCTGATGGCCAAGATGACATCACCAAGCAGATAGCAGCCGTGGAAGATTTAATAACCAAAGGTGTAGATGTTTTGCTATTAAATCCCTTAGATCCAAATGCATTAGTAGGTGTTACTAAAACAGCAGAAGCTGCGGGTATTCCAGTTTTTATTTTAGACAGTTCTATAGACCCTTCCGCAGAATTCGTTACAACCATCCAATCTAATAACTTGGCGAACGGGGAATTAGCAGGTGCGTGGCTAGCCAAAAAATTTGGGAAGAAAAAAATGAACATTGCGCTTTTGAGTGGATCCGTAGGTAATCCAGTGGGTAGAACGAGAAAACAAGGATTATTACAAGGGATTACCGAAGAACAACTACGGACACTTGGCTACATTGATTTGGATATAAAAACGCAAGCGTATACCAATTGGACTTATGCTGGAGGTTTAAAAGCAATGGAAGATATTTTGGTGGCGCATCCAACTATTAACGTGGTCATTACAGAATCCGATGTTTGTGTGCTTGGAGCGATTAAAGCCATTAAAGAAGCTGGAAAAATAGACGACATTTTAATTGTGGCTGGTGCAGATGGACAAAAAGAAGCCATCAAATATATTATGGACACTGATTTTTATGGCTGTACGGCTATGAATAGTCCTGTTCTAATTGGTGAGAATGCAGTAGCCTATGCTGTTCAATATTTAAATGGTAAAAGAGATTTCCCCAAGACTTCGTATACTGCTCCATTGCTTATTACCAAAGATAACGCCGCTAAATATTATGACCCTAAAGCAATATTTTAAATAGGGTAAACGAAAAGTCAATATTGTAATATATAGGTAAGTATTTAGACAAAATTAAACGTAATATTTAAACACATAGGCACATAGGACACATAGACTATGTGCCTATATGTTTAAATAAATTCTAATTGTGTTCTTTATTATATTCTAAATACTTGATATGCAAAATGTAGAAAGCGAATATCGTATTGAGATGACTGGGATATCAAAAAGCTTTGGTGTTGTCTCCGTATTGAAGAATGTCGATTTAAAAGTCAAGCCTGGAGAAATACATGCTTTGATTGGGGAGAATGGTGCAGGTAAATCTACTTTAATAAAAATTCTAAGTGGTGTTCATCAAAAAGATAGCGGCAAGGTATTGTTAAATGGTAAAGAAATTAATCCTAAAAACACACATGAAGGACAGGTATTAGGCATTAATGTGGTCTATCAAGAATTGTCTTTAGTTAAAGATTTATCGGTTGCTGAAAATATTTATTTGCATCAATTAGGTGCCAATAGATTCTGGATGAATTGGAAAGAAATAATCAATGATGCAAATATCTTAATTAATTCTTTAGGCTTTGACATTGATCCTACTGCCATTATTAGAGACTTAAGTATTGTCCAAAAACAAGTAGTAGAAATTGCCAAAGCATTATCTGAAGATACCAAGGTATTGGTATTGGATGAGCCTACCACCGTCTTTGATCCAACAGATACTAAGAAATTATTTAATACTCTTTTCAAACTTAAAAAGAAGGGTATATCCATTATTTATATCTCCCATCATTTAGACGAAATATTTAAAATAGCTGATGCTGTTACCGTACTAAAAGATGGTGCCAATACGGGTAGCATGCCCGTAGGTGAAACTAATATGGATGGGGTCATTCAATTGATGATTGGTAGAGAATTAAAAGACTTATACCCAGTACGAACTGTTGAAATTGGGGAGGTTCCTATTTTTGAAGTCAAGAACTTAACAGCAAAAGATACTTTGGTAAAAGACGTGTCATTTTCCGTAAGGGCTGGTGAAGTTTTAGGCATTGCTGGATTAGGGGGTAGCGGAAGAACCGAAACCGCCAAACTTATTTTCGGCGCAGACCGAAAAAAATCAGGAACGATCACCTTAATGGGAAAAGACATTCATCCTAAATCGCCTGTTGATGCGGTAAAACATGCCATAGGATTTGTGCCAGAAGATAGAAAAGAAGAAGGAGTTTTTTTGTCTTTATCTGTAAGCAAAAATATAAGCCTAACTAATTTTAAATCTATCGCTAACAAACTAGGATTTATTAATCGGAAGAAGGAAGTTCAAAACGTTTCTAGTTTGATTGAGCAATTAAATATAAAAACGTCAAGTCGGGAGCTTGCTGTCAAAAACCTAAGTGGCGGAAATCAACAAAAGGTCGTTTTGGCCAAATGGCTAAGTATTGATAGTAAAGTCATTATTATAGATGAACCTACTCGTGGAGTGGATGTGGGCGCTAAAGTAGATATTTATAAGTTGATTAATGAAGTAGCTAAAAAAGGGGTTGGCGTGATTGTTATTTCCTCAGACATGGGAGAAGTAATGGGTATCTCTGATCGGATAATTGTCCTGCATCAAGGAACCGTATTTGGGGAATTATCAAAAGAACAATTCTCTGAAGAAAATATTTTGAGGTATGCAATTGGAGAGCAGTTACAATAAAAATAAGAGGTCAGAAGTCAGACCGAAAATTGAAATTTTCTGTCAGAAGTCAGACTTACGACGTTGACAAACTATGTTCTCTTACCTCCGATAGTTTATGCAATAAACTATCGGATTTCTGATACTTAAGTTGCTGCCTTTACTAGGTTAGGAAATAGAAATAAAAAATCCAATAATTATGCTTAAGCTTTTAATAAAATACAATACAATAGTTATTTTCATAGTATTGGTTATTTTTTCCGCCTTAATATCCGATGTATTTTTTACGTCTATAAATCTTTCCAATCTATTAAAACAAGTATCAGGAGTAGGGATTATTAGTATCGGCATGTTATTGGTTATTTTGACAGGAGGCATCGACTTATCTGTCGGTTCTTTAATCGCATTGCTAGCAGTAACCTTTGCTCTTTTGGTCAATACAATGATTTTACCAGCTGCCATTTTGATAACAATAGTTATTGGTTTTGCACTAGGCAGTGTATCTGGATATTTAGTAGCTTATCAAAAAATGGCGCCTTTTATAGCAACCTTGGCATTGATGACTATCGCTAGAGGTTTAGGATTTATTTACTCCAAAGGATCTCCCGTTACTTTTCAAACTTCTGGAGGGGAACTGATGTCAAACTTTGGCAATGAATCCTTTTTGGGTATTCCAAACATCGCCATCATCTTTCTAATAATTGTCTTACTAGCGCACATCATGCTACGTTACAATGTATTTGGTCGATTAATTATTGCGATAGGTAGTAACGAAGAAGCCGCGTATTTATCAGGTATCAAAGTAAATAAATACAAGTTTTTGGTCTATGCTATTTCTGGGGCTTTGGCGGCAGTAGCAGCTATCATTGTCGCTTCCAGAACCAATTTAGGATCACCTAATATGGGGATCGCTTGGGAACTAGATGCCATTGCTGCAGTGGTCATTGGTGGTGCAAGTTTAAATGGCGGAAAAGGATCAGCGATTAACACTTTAATGGGGGTGCTTATTTTAGGCTTAATTGGTAATATATTAAACCTACTAAATGTACCTTCCTATCCACAGCAAGTGGTTAAAGGAGCGATCATTATTTTCGCTGTATTACTTCAACGTTTTGAAAAGTAATAGTGTTTACCTTGTTTTTCCGTATAGACAGAACTGCCAAATTTAAAAAAAAACTGGCAATTCTAAATAACTTGGAATAAAGTCTAATAAATGAATTCTTTTAAATTAAATAGTCAAAATTTATCTCGTATTGCTGATCCGATTGCTACACCTTTATATAATCGTTCCGAAATAACGGCAGGCATTGTCCATGTTGGAGTTGGGGGATTTCATCGAGCACATCAAGCTTTCTACACCGATCAATTACTACATAAGGAGTCTAATAATAATTGGGGAATTTGTGGCGTAGGCTTATTAGAATTCGATCAAAAAATAATCAATACTTTAAAAGAACAAGATGGTTTATACACCCTCATTGTAAAAGAATTAAATGGGACTTTAGATAAAATAGTGGTTGGCTCTATTGTCGAGTATTTATTTGCTCCAGAAAATCCGATGGCTGTTATTGAAAAGATGGCCCACCCTACTATTAAGGTAATCACGCTAACTATTACGGAAGGTGGATATAATTATAAGGAAGCTACGGATGAATTTGATTTTGACAATCCTTTAATACAGCATGATTTACAAAACCCAAATTCACCGAAAACTATATTTGGCTATTTGACTCAAGCTTTAAAATTACGGAGCGAGCGAAATACAAACGGTTGTACTATACAATCCTGCGATAATATTCAAGGTAACGGAGATTTCGCAAAAAGAATGCTGCTGAGTTATGTAGAACGGGCAGAACCTGGCCTACTTGAATGGATAAGATATAATGTATCTTTTCCTAACAGTATGGTAGATAGAATTACACCTGTAACTGATCCATTAGATATTTCCAAACTACGAGCTAGTGATGGCATTGAAGACCAATGGCCAGTTGTTTGTGAGCCATTTAACCAATGGGTGATTGAAGATGATTTTATAGCGGGAAGACCTCCTTGGGAACAGGTAGGTGCTCAATTTGTGAAAGATGTGGCGCCTTATGAAAAAATGAAATTAAGCTTGCTCAATGCAGGGCATTCCGTATTGGGTATACTAGGTGCATTATTGGGGTATACTACAATAGATGAAGCGCTTAGCAATCCATCCATTAATACTTTTTTAAGAAATTTTATGGATATGGAAGTAACGCCTATTCTTGGAGAAATAGAAGGCGTTAATTTAAAGAACTACAAACATTCTTTAATGCAGCGGTTTGGAAATCTTTATATGAAGGACCAGATAGATAGAATATGTTCTGAAAGTTCTGCTAAAATCCCAGTATTCCTTTTACCTACGATCAATTCTCAATTAAAAGGAAAAGGGACTATTGAACATGCGGCGTTTGTGATTGCAGCATGGGCCATTTATAATGTAGGGTTTGATGAAAATGGTAAGGAGATAAATAGGAAAGATGGCATGAAAAATCTGCTACATCAAAAAGCTATATTAGCAGTAGACAATCCTGCGATATTTCTAGAAATTGATGCGGTATTTGGAAATTTAAAAGAATCAGAAATATTTGTTGAGAATTATATAGCAGCCTATAAAAATATTTCACAACATGGTATTGAAAAATGTGTTATAGCTATTAATAATAAAGGGTTATAATTTGAGACAAGTTTACAAATATAGTTGACACTATTTAGTGGGTTTTTACTACGAATTCACGGATTACAAGTCTTTACTTAGCCTAATCTTTGAATCCGTGGTAAAAAAATATCAGCTACATTTTAGCTTTAGAAAAACTTGTCTAAATTGATTCTTAATCTCGGTCGGATTTCTAACTTTAGTTTAAAAGCCAAACATTCTAGGTAACCATAAACTCAATTCAGGAATATAAGTGACTAACATTAAAGCGACCAACATCGCAATAAAGAATGGCATCAATGGTCGAATAACTTTCTGGATAGTTGTACCCGCTACGCCGACTCCAACAAATAAAACGGCGCCCACAGGTGGTGTACAAATACCAATACATAAATTTAAGACCATGACAATTCCAAAATGAGTTGGATCCATTCCCAACTCCGTTACTACAGGTAAAAAGATAGGCGTAAAGATCAAAACGGCTGGCGTCATGTCCATAAAAATTCCAACAAATAATAGAATCAAATTGATAATTAATAAGATTACAATTTTACTATCACTTACCGATAAAAGAGCTGCTGTTATATTTTGTGGAATATTTTCATAAGCCATTATCCAAGACATACTCATAGAAGTGCTAATTAATAGCATCACAATAGCTGTTGTTCCAACGGAATCTAAAAATATATCTGGTAGTTCTTTAAAAGCTACTTCTTTGTAAAAATAAGTTAGGATTAAACAATACAAAACAGCAACGGCAGATGCTTCTGTAGCCGTAAAAATTCCAGCTACAATACCACCAATAACTACGACTAATAATAATAAACTAGGAAAGGCCGCCCAGAAACTATTCCAAACTTGCTTCAAGGTACTTCTCTTGCCTACCTTATATCCATTCTTTTTAGACCAAATAGCTGCTACGATCATTAGAAAAAGTCCTGTCAAAATACCGGGAATATAACCTGCCAAAAATAATGCAGCTATGGATACCCCCCCACTCGCTAAAGAATAAACAATCAAGACATTACTCGGCGGAATAATCAAGCCTGTTGTAGAGGAAGTGATATTTACGGCCGCTGAAAATTCTTTGCTATAGCCTTCATTTTCCATTTCGTCTGTCATAAAACTACCAATGGCAGAAGCCGCTGCTACCGCTGAACCTGCAATAGCACCAAACATCATTGCAGAGATAATATTAACATGTGCTAAACCGCCAGGCAAGGAACCAACCAAGGTTCGAGCAAAAGCAATGAGTCGCCTCGCAATCCCTCCACG
Source organism: Saprospiraceae bacterium (assembly GCA_023300255.1). Classification (GTDB taxonomy): domain Bacteria; phylum Bacteroidota; class Bacteroidia; order Chitinophagales; family Saprospiraceae; genus JAFMDF01. The sequence continues at coordinate 7,177 of JALZWC010000490.1, forward strand.
ATTCATAATTTGTCCTGCTAGAATAAAAAACGGTATTGCTAATAAGGAAAAACTATCCAAACCTGTCGCCATTCTTTGTGCGACAGTCGTAAAGGCTGGTATTGCAGGAATACTCACCAACATGGTAAAAATGCTACTTAATCCAATACTCCAAGCAATCGGCACACCAATGCCTAATAAAATGATAAAGGATATAACAAGTATAAAAACTTCCATAAATTTTCGTTAAAAATTGAGAATTAAAAATGAAGCATTGAGAATTACGAGCACTGCATAAACATCTTGTAGTCAACATCAAGTGCATTCTCAATTTTTAATTCTCCATTTTCCATTCTTCCGTCAATTTATAATAAATAATTAGTAACCCACTTAAAGGAACCGCAGCATAAACAAACGACATCGGTAGGCGTAATGCGGGTGATAATTGTCCTAAAACTTGTGAAATATAAATTAGTCGAGCGCCACCAATGACCAAAACAACTAAAGCAAAAGCAATAATTAATCCCCTGATAAATAAGTTCAAGCGCTTATTGGCTGCATCACTTAATTTTGTGGAAACTAAATCGATGGCCAAGTGCATATTCTGTCCAGACGCATAAGCCGCACCTAAAATCCCTATCCATATCAATAGAAAACGGGCTAACTCTTCTGACCAACTGGCTTGTGCTCCCATTGCATAGCGCGTAAAGACTCCCCATAATACATCCAAGGTCATAATAGCCATTAAGGAGGCTAAAAATCTACCAAGGTAAAAATCTATTTTTTCTCGCATTATTATTTTTTAAAATCAAGCTACTTCACTCCCATACGCAAAACGTATTCAACATCATAAGTCTGACCTCTGACAATGAAATGGTCTGACCCCTGACAGCGAAGCGATCTACTTTTTAATAGACTTATTACCCTTTAATAAACAACTATCTGAAAATATTTTTTCCTGCTATTTTCCTCTAAAAAATAAGTCCGTAGCTGGGCTATGCACTGATTTTTTAAAGAAAACTATCGAAAAAGTCTATAATTCATATAGTCATTTCTTAAAGAGTAACAAGGGTGTAATTCAGTTTTGTCCCCCTCTATTTTACTAGGAAGTTAGATTATTCATCATAATTTCCCATCTTCCAGATAATGCAATTCCTCTCATATAAATGAGCTTTTCAACATTTTCTGGAAACCAAAACGTCGATGGTCCTTTAAATCTTAAGTTGATGATTCGTCGAATACCTGATTCAATAATCCCACTTCCGCAGGCCCGATTCTGTGTATCCGCTCAATACACGCTGGTAAATTAAGTATAAGCTAATTGTACAAGAGTAGCCAAAGGGGTCATTTCATATTGCTGACTGACACGGTCTTTAATGTATTCCAAAGCAGAGACATTGAGCCTAGCTGCGGTCTGGACAATAGACATGAAAGCATCTCTCACCTCGGTGCCTTTACTAGACCAAGTATGTAAAGAAATATCCCGTTTGCGAACGACTCTCCTTGCCTCTAACTCCGCTGCGTTATTATGGAGAGGCAAGGCCGGATTGTCTAAAACGGCTAAGAGTTCTTTCTTGTTTTTAAGAGTTCTTTCTAAGCAAGTATTGACTTGAAAATAATTAGTCTGCTGAGAGAAGACCCGATCAAATTCTACTAGTAAGATAGGTTTTAGTAAAGCTTGTTCTAGATTGGTAGATTCTTTATAATCTAAGAGCTGCGCATAAAAAATCCAATACTCCTGCTGTATCTGCTCTAAGATATCGTAATGAATTTGTATTTTAGGAACTAGCTTCTTGTAGTGTCGATTGTCATGTACCCAACATAAGGGCTCTTGGACAGCGGCTATCTTTTTATATTCTGGTGCATCATCACTCAGTAAAGATTGCACCACTGGAAAATCATCCTGGCTATGGTAATAGCCTAATGCCATAGATTCCGTTATGCGAGCAAACATATTTTTTTTAGCATAGATACTTGGAGCGACCTGTTCCATGTGCGCTCGAAAATTTGCTAAACTTATTACTTGCTCTGCTTGGAACAATTTCGATAAGCTCAATTGATCCGCTTGGGATACCCCAAAGTGTTTTAATAAAGAGATGCTCTTTTCATTATACGCCACCTGTAAACCTTCTTCGGGCTTGCCTAGCAAGGCTCGCAGTACCTCCAAGCGACTTTTATTATCCATTGTGTAAAATATACTAAAGTATTCTCCACATATCATCTGGGTCGCTTTTCTTACGCCTCGCTCTTTGCTCATTGTCCCATCTATTTGCGTATAGGGGCTATTTGCTATTCCTATTCTTAATATCTCCCGTTGTTCCTTTATTGCCCACTCTGTCTGCTGTAATAAGAAGTTGTTAATTGTCCCAGTACTAATCAAGACCCCTAGACTTTTATATAAGCCCATTAACTTGCTTCGGGTCATATCGCAATAATGATGGAACATCTGCGTCAAACTACGAATGTTTAAGCCAAATTCTCCAACATATTCCGTTGGCATCTCTCCCCGATAAGTCTTGCCCAAAGACGCAGAATAATATACTGCTACTTTATATAACACATTCTCTCGTATCAGTTTTACATCCTGTTGTATCACATCATCATAATATTTCAATACCGCATCCGAGGGTAAATCTGACTTGTCTAATACACATATCTCTGTCCGATCTATTGGGATTCTTGGCTTTTTACTCCCTTTGTTCCCCTTTCCTCTTTTTCGGATTGCCTTGGATTCCTCTTCCTCCTCCGATTCCCCAGTCTCCTTATCTTTTTTAGGAGGAAATACTGGTATCCCTTGTTCTTTTTTTAAGCGATTAATTACATCCTTCAATTCTTTAATCTCTTGCTTTTGTCTATCTAGTTGATGAGCTTGTTCTTCCAAAACATTTAGTACCAATACCAATGTCTCCTGTAAGACTGCTACATCTTTTAGTGTTAATGGATTAATATGTTTTATGCTTTCTTTCATCTGTCCCAAAGATAGATAACTATTTCTTTATGACTACTATTTTTTTACTCTTTTACCAGTGTGTATTGAGCGGATACAATATAGATCGTCAACTTGAAAAGTGGTAAAATGTTAGAGGATGTTCCTTGTCCAAATCTTATCATCGGATGGCTGCCGCCGTCCGATGAAGGGGTTTCG
>JALZWC010000491.1 GCA_023300255.1 Saprospiraceae bacterium
CCATTACCATCTCCATCTATGGGTAAGTACTCATTTAATTTAGCAGATTGTGTCTTCCATTTATTAAAGTCAGCACTATTGATAATACCATTGCCATCGTAATCGCCTGCATATAAGAAATACTTTCCTGATACTATTTTCTGTTGTTTGGTTCCTTGAGTTTGCGTATCAGCTGTCGTAAAATCATACACTGCTCCTTTATACGTATTAGCAGATAAAATTGCTAAATGTGAGCGTGTATGAATACTGAAATATTGATTCTCTGCTTCTGCTATTGGAATACCTTCATTGCCCTTCACACTTAATAAATTTCCAGCTTTATCTATAAAGCCTGCGGCTTGATTGGTGATCGTTCCATCTGTATCTCTTAACATCAACAATACCCAATCTACTGCGGTACTTGGAAACTTTGTAGTACTTTCTGTACCTGCATAGTTCCATGGAAGTGTATTAAAAGGTTGACTCATCGGTAGCAGTCCTTTATCCTGTAGCTTTGTGTGCATATCTTGAGTCCCTGCTTCATAATAGCCTTCTAGTAATACCTTTGCTTGAATCCCGCAACCTCCTGAAGCGTAAGTGATCCATAGTTTAGGTGCGAGATCAGCAGAACCGTCAAAAGAGTCTGCTGTACGAATTCCAGTACCTTCTAAAATTAATGCGATGGCATTGCCTGCTGAAAAATTAGGCCTGTTTACTATTTCTTGTACAATTATTGAAAGGTCATTGGTCTTATAATTTCCTCCAATGATTGACCAGAATTCAGGTTCCCAAGTCACACTACTTGAAGTAGTTGTTCTATTGGTGATATCATTAGGCGTAGCTGCAAATGCTGGCGCATTATCAATATCTTGCCCTTTGATTGTAATATTGGTAGCCACTGTATTCACTTCATCTGCGACAAATTCTAATACCGCACTTGTTATCCTAGCACCTTGAGGAATCACTATATCTTGGAATCGTAGTCCGACCGTATAAATCACTCCTTCATCATTTACTAAATCTAAATCACTACTAGAAGTAGACACAAAACCATCTGCTATTTTTTCTTCTGCGTCATCTGCACTGCTATTGATTTGATTGAAAACAATCGTATTGGAAATACCAAAACATAGATTCGATCTTCCTGGCGAACCATGAATAAAATCAGTACTCAGCTCATCCGAAGATTTCCAATGTGGAGCAATTGCATTATCTAATGAAGGATCTAATAGCGTTAAAGTGGAGCCGCTGCCATCAGGTGCCGTTGGCCATGGTGTTTCATCATCATAAACGATATAATCTACTAAGCACTTACTATCATCAAAAAGAGATAATCGTTCTCCTTTATTACTTAAAGAAAAAGGCAACTCACCTATAAATGTTCCAGCGGGAATACTTGTAAAAGCAGTATTAAAAAAAAACTCATCCTCTACTAATAATAAATAACCTTCTGCTGGAATAGTGACTCCTTGTGGGAATACATATTTTCCATCTTGATTATAAAATGTCCATTCCGACAGGTCAACTGCACTGGTAGTAGGATTATACAATTCCACCCAATCACCTGAGTCGAAATTGGCATTATCAGAATTATAATTGATTTCATTAATTACAATGGAAGTAGTAGGGGAATTACAAATTCGAGAATTTTCAGCCCCAGGTGTACCATTGATGTCATCCGAACGAAACCAGTTTAATGGATTCATTTGATTAAAAGAAGGATGCAATAATTCTAGGGAATATCCTTGTCCATCAGGAACTTCGTCCCATGGTTTTTTATCATTATAAAAAACAGAATCTATACTTTGTTGGAGCGGATTTTGTAAAACTAGAGGTTCCCCATTTTTATCTAGACCACTGTTTTCCCATTGAAAAACTTGATAGCCATTGCCGTTGTATTGAGTTGCATCTTCTGCTATTATAATATATTCATTAGCTGCAATTGTAACTCCTTCGGGAAACGTAAAACAGATTCCAGTACTAAATTGGTAATGGTCAAGCGCACGAGGCTGGCTGTCAGGATTATAGATTTCTATAAATTCTTTTCTATTAGTAGTATCATTAGGATTATAATGAACTTCATTGATAACAAGATCCGCTGCTAGTTCAAATACGGGTGTAAGTGTTACATCGGTATTAAAAGATTGATATAAAATCGAATTAGTATCTCCAGTTTCTAACCAATGAGAAAAACGATACCTAGCATTTGGGATTGCATGAATTTTAAGTGGAATATCGTTATGATAGATTCCAGTATAATTAAATGGAAGTGCATAAGCATTACTATGTAGACTTACCTTTCCATGAGTGGTATTGGTTACATTAATATTTAAATTAAATCGACCATCAGTATTCAAGACAGTGTCTATCATAGTCCTCATATAATCAGGACGAAGATTAAAATAATCTTTTAAATAAATGACCGAAGTATCCCATCTTTCAAAATCCCAACCATCCCATTTATCTGTGTCCGCTTGAATTTCCGTACTAACTTCATTTTTTATATCATCAAAAATAGGTTGTATTCGACTAGGCTGCCAAATAGTATTGATATAAGTATTACAACGTTGTATATATTCCGCTTTAAATTTTTCATTGTCCATTAAGCGTTTAATAAATTTAGACGCCAAAAGACTACGTTGATTCTTAGCGTCAAGATTTATCACTTCATCTAGTAACTTTATATTGGTTACTCCTCCCTGCCAAATCAAGGCATCCAAATCAGACATCATCCATCTCCACTTTCCATTAGGAGATCGTTCTCGCCATGTCCTTAAATTATTACCTGGCCAATCTCCATTATTGAAATAAATATTTGTGATAATGTAATCTAGATAAGAATCGATATCAATTTGTGTTTCCACATATTCATAATGACTATCGTCTGCCATCGAATTATTAGTGATATAATCATCTAAGGCATGATAGGCAATATTATCTCCTGCACTTATGGTCTCGTATAACCAATGATGTGAGGAACCGTCTAATTTTGGTAATTTTATAATATCAATATTCTCCGCATCTATTTTAGGATGATGCGTTTTTACATATCCTGAGTTGAGGCGATCTCTAATATTATAAAAACCCCAATATTCATTATTGAGGTATACTGCAACAGGTCTAGAAGATTGAAGATCAATATCTAATTCCCCTTCTATTGTTCTTTGAAGAAAGGCATCAAACATTCTGTAACTCGACTTATGATTTCCACCTGATCTTACTTTAAAGCCTTCCCATTTAGTTTCTTCCTTATTCTCGAATAGTTTATAATCTAAAGTGCCGACGCCAAATGCCTTTTTAAAAGATACATTAAATGATTTTTGGGGTGCCTTTCGACTACAGCCTCCGGAGATGGATAAACCACAACCTTCACTAAAACCAATCGATCCATCTTTTTCAAAAAGCGTAACATTCGCTTGATATTCCCAATCTTGATTATAATTCGATGGTACTAATTGACAAGGCCCAGTCGTACCATTTGTACCAATAACATGCATCCCCACTTCCTCATCCCACAGATACTTTGGATCAATAGATATATGCAAAACAGGTAAGTCAGAAGTAGCATTAAAAATATAAGACTTGTCACTTATCTTACTTGACGCCCATCCATTTCTAATAGCAATGGCTTTGACAATCACGGTCGAGTCTATAGTAAACGATCCATCATACAAGTAACTAGATTCAGTTGGTTCTGTTCCATCAGTTGTATAATATATGCTCCCTCCCGATTCTGTTGAAATAGTAATGGATTCGCTCCCTGTATACAATCCGCTCAAAGGAGTAATGGTAGGTTGACTTAATTGTGGTTGACTTGCGCTATTCGTACTATTGGGAGTAGGTGTAGTAAATACTTCCCAAGAATTCCCGCCATCTTCTAAACGTCCATAAGAGGAATCTTCGCCCATTGCAGGAAAGGTGATTTCATCTTCTAAAGTTGTTCCATCTGTATCATATAAGTGAACGCTTCCACCACTTGCACTTAATTTAAAATTGGTATGATTTGCTCCTTGTTCGGTGTCATTATCTGCCCAAAAAATTAAATATCCATTGGCAGGAACCGTAGTTAAAGTAGCATTAGAAGTAGGAATAGTATATTGAGTAGGGTCTAGCGGATCATCAGAAAGATGATATCCTGCTATATTGATAGGACTATTACTGTTATTATAGATTTCTATCCAATCATCATATTCATCATTGGAATCAGCAAGGATTGTTTTATTGGCAGCGAGCACTTCATTTATATATAATTGACTGTATATAGGGGTGATTATAAATAGAAATATAATTAATAAAAGATTGTTCTTTGCCCCCATTAACTGTGTAAGTTTTAATTGTGCTTATTCGGGGAGGACGGGAAGATTGGAGAGTTGGAAAATGGAAGGATTGGAGGATGGAAGGATGTAAAAAAAGAAGTCCATTTATACAATGCATATCCTATTCCAAAAAAGGATATTCTCTTACTATTCTTGTTTTTTTCTATAAAAATGGGTAAAATAAACTGTTTATTATTTGGATATAAGGAACTGCTTAATATGTAAGGCTTTAAATGCAGATTATTTTTTGAGGAAGTAATTGGACAAAATTAAATTAACAAAATAGACTTGTATGTAACCACATAGGTACATAGAGCACATAGGCTTTGCTATGTGTCCTATATACCTATGTGGTTAAAAATAGCAGCTGATGGCAGTTTCTTTCTGAATTAAGTTGTTGTGTCTATTTAACGGATTGCTGGTCTGGTGTAATTTTGAACACCTTTTACAAATCTATCCAGTCTTTAGACAGACCATAAAACGAATGGGATGTAACGGAGAAAGATATTTACAGATAGTTGTTTTATTAAAGAGTCACATGCCTAATACCGAATCCCCTCCTCCCCTATCTTAGACCGATTAATAATCCACAGATTATAATCCAATGAATTAATAATGCCATTGCCATCTCCATCTATCGGTAAATACTCGTTGAATTTGGCGGACTTGGCTTTCCAATTGTTATAATCGAGGTTATTGATAATGCCTGAACTATCGTAATCACCTACGTATAAGAAATACTTTCCAGCTATAAATTTTAGTTGCTCTATTCCTTGGGCCTGCGTACCAGCCGTCGTGAAATCATACAAACCTCCTGTGTACTGATTAGCAGATAGTATCGCTAAATGAGAACGTGTATGTATACTAAAGTATTGATTTTTTGCGCCTGCTATTGGGATGCCTTCTACACCTTCTACACTCAGTAAATTTCCTGTTTTATCTATAAAGCCTGTTGCTTGATTAATTGCCGTACCATCTGCCGCTCTTAACACCAAGACTATACACTCTTTCTAAATTGGGAACTGCTGTCGGATATAATTGCTGTTTGATGTAGATACAGGGACGAAGCTACGCTCCTTAGTTCCCGATCAAGTGTCTTTTTTACTACAGACAGGTCCGAAGCTACGCTCCTTTTACAGTTTATTGTGTTTTTAGGGGCATCGCCTCGACCCTGTCTGTAGAAACGATATTTTGAAATTTTCCTAAGGAGCATAGCTTCGGCCCTGTAAAAAATATACATCAAACGGCAGCCACATCCGTATTCCTAATACGCTAAAAGTCATTTGTTTCAATATTATAAAAAGTTAAGGCAAAGTGTAAGAATAAATTGGTCGTTTTAAGCTAGACATTTTTTCTTCTAAGGAATGCTAAAAAATTAAGCATAGCTGGGCTACGGTTCCT
>JALZWC010000492.1 GCA_023300255.1 Saprospiraceae bacterium
TTTTTTAGGTGGTCAGTTTAAATTAAAAATTCAGATTGGAAATACGGAACGAGTCTCTCCTACCTAAAGGAATTAGAAGACTATTGACAAAAATAATTTAAAGTTTATTCCCTTTTATTTCCATTGATTTATAATGGAAAACTAGTTGGTATTTCTTTTCATTAACTTTTCTAAATTCAAAATAATTCTCTGAATCTGCTTGGTCAAAAAAAGTATGATCACTCTCTGCTAATAAATTGGTATTCCTTTCGCCATCTTGATAAAAGACTAATTGACCATCCTCTAGTCTAAATTCAAACACATTATTATTAAATTCTTTTACCCTGTATTTGCCTACATATTTTTTAAGTAAGGTAGCCGCTATCGGTACCGCCTTTCTATTTATTGCTTGAGGTAGATCAAATGACTGATCTGTCATGATTTTCTCTACCATTTCCAATATTTGACCGAATGGTATCTCATCATAATTTGAAAAAAATACTAACTCATAACCTGATTTCAAAGAAGCTTTGGAATGAGAGAGAATACCATCACCTCCCCCTGACCAACCTATTTCCTTTGTCTTACTTTGCATCAATGATCGGTAAGGCTCCTCCTTTACATAATTGATAAATGTTAAGAGATCTTTCATCGACGAATAAATCTTCGCTTGATTCTTTCCACTTTGTTGAATATTAGGAACTACTACTAATGCTCCATCATCTAACTCATGATTTTTAACTAACTTATTCTTATTGTTTTTTGGTAAATGAAAATGTGCACCTGTGCTATGCATTTGTAATGGAAGAAAAAGCGTCTCTTCTAAAAACTGAACAAATGGCTTATCGGTGATTTTTGAAATGATGAAATACAATACTTGATAGCCTAAATTAGAATATAAGCTCTCTGTTCCAGGTTCAAATAATAAAGATTCTAATTTTATATAATCAATGAGCGTTTCTGGATTTACCTCTATTAAGTTAGGATAATCTTTACTAAAGCTTCTCGGTAATCCCGATTGATTCTTAATCAAATGTTGAATGCTTATAATATCTCCTTTAGGAAAGTCTGGAATATATTTATTTATTTTATCCTTCCTATTAATCAAATTATTTTGTTCAAGATTTACCACCACTGCTTGTGCCATTAATTTGGAGATCGAATGGATATCGAATTGGGAATCCAGATCTACATGAAGACTATTTTCTTGATCCTCCTCCATATTATAGACCTTGTACAAAATCTGTTTTCCATCTTTCTGAACGAGCACCCCACCATTAAATTTTTTTATGCCCTTCAATGCTTTAAAATAGTTGTTTAGATTTTCAGCATATTTATTATCGATAGTAGAATTATTGTCCACCTGTGTATTGGAGGAATTACATCCTACAAAGATTAAAATGCTTAGGATTAGTAGAGCTAATAATTTCTTCATATTTTATTTTGATAAGAACAGGGTAGGGTTTGCTATAGTTTTAAGTAAAACTAACATAATACCATTTCTCATTTACCTTTACTACGCTTCTTATTTCTAACCCATTTATTCTTTCTGAAAATATTTCGTCTCTGTTTAATTCTTCTTTACAATAGAGAAGACCATATCCATTACCTATGAAACTGCTCATTACAAATAGGTATTTGTTTTTCTTTTTATTTAATGATACGGATACACAATCGAGGTCTTTTTTATACTTGCAAATGGAATTACGTATGATCGCTATTTCCATATTGTCCAATTTAGGGCGAGAAATGAGTTGGTCATCATAGCAAGAGATATAACTGAGATTTTTTTCTTTTATTTTGTCAATTTCGTTTACAAAATTGATATAATTTGATTGCTCTTTATCTACGTATTTATTTAGCGAATACTTCCAAAGACCAGTTTGTGGGAGACCAAATATTAGAAACCCAACGAAGGCAATAATACTAAATAATTTTAACCACCACTTTTTATTTAACAACAACAATAGAATAATCATTACTAAAACTATGATCATTTTCGTCGAAACAATCCAAAATTCTGTTCTTGTACTAATCTCAAATTCATTCGCATAGATATATAAATACAGCAAAAAGAATATTCCAAAAATTGACAATAGAATTTTATTTCTTTTCATTCGATGGGAACTAACTTATCTGATACGCTTTTGGTGGTAGGAGAGAGATAGTGTTATTGAGAATTTTTTAAGAACGGAAAAGCACAAAGGCACAGAGAATAAGTTTTACTCCGTGCCTCCGTGTTCTTAACCAAATCTCCCAACCTCTAAACCTAGTTTTTTACTTTAGCCTGTTGATCCGCTAAATACTGCATTTGAGCAATACTAGTCAAGTACTCCGTAGGAGTAGCACCAGATCCTAAAGTCTCTGAAGAATAGAAAATAAAACTTTTGACATCTTCTATTTCTTGCTCCGTGATTCTACCTTTAAAATCAGGCATCCCTTGTTTGGCTAAAGAACCTTCCAAAATGATGCTTTTGTAATTATCAAAAATGTCATTAGAAGAACGAGCTAAATCAGGCGTGGACGCATGACCAGCGCCAGGGGAGGGGTGACAATGAATACAAAATCTAGTAAAAACATTCCAGCCATTCCCTATATGTTCTGGAGAAGCATCTGTCTTGATTGTCGTCAATGGATGTTCGAATGCAGGTAACTTCTCTGGAGCTTCTGCTTGTCCGCCTAACTTAAAAGTATAGATCGTTCCTTCATGAATACGAGGCACATGCTTATGTAATTTGGCTAAATATCCACCCCACCCAACTAGCATGGTAATGTATTGTTCGCCGTCCACCATATAGGTGACAGGAGAAGCAACGATACCAGATCGTAAATCAAATTCTTTCAAAACACTTCCATCTTTTACATCTCTAATCGTAAACATCCCAGTCGCATCTCCCTGCATCAATAGGCCAGTAGTCGTACTCAATAACCCGCCATTATAAAGTCCTACTTGTTCCACACCCCATACTTCTTTTTGCGCAACGGGGTCCCAAGCAATTAAGCGTCCACTAGAGGTTTGTGGAACGGGTGCTGCAGGATTTGGATCAAATACATTCGGGATATATAGCTTATTAGAAAGCGCTACATTCCCCCCAATTCCACCGCCTAATGCACCTGGGTCATCTGCACTTGCGCCATGCATGTAAGGCTCCGATTGTATAGCCGTTGGAATATATACCAATCCAGTTTCATGATTGAAAGACATCGGCGGCCAATTGTGTCCACCATGAGAACTAGGCGAAATCCAATGTGTTTGTCCATCCGTATATCTTGCGCCTTCCGCCTCAATAGGTCGGCCATTTTCGTCCATGCCTGTCGTCCAATTCTGATAGACAAAATTATCTGCCGAAATGAATTGTCCATTGGTTCGATCTATCACATAGAAATAGCCGTTTTTAGGTGCTTGCATAATGACCTTTCTCATTTGCCCTTTTATCTTCAAGTCGGCTAATATTAAAGGCTGTGTTGCCGTATAATCCCAAGAATCTCCCGGTGTCGTTTGGTAGTGCCACTTATAAGAACCATCATCCGCATCAAGAGCTACAATACTAGATAGGTATAAATTATCGCCACCTCCTGGGCTTCTAAATTCTCTATCCCAGTGAGCGCCATTCCCTACGCCTATGTATATCAAATTCAATTCAGGGTCATATACAATTGCATCCCAAACTGTTCCACCACCGCCTTGTTTCCAATAGACATCGCCGTTCCATGTTTTTGCGGCAGCTTCCAAATCTGCATGTTCGTACGGTTTACTAGGATCGCCTGGTACGGTATAAAAACGCCAGTCTGCATCACCTGTAGTCGCATCGTAGGCCGTTATGTAGCCTCTTGCGCCTACCTCTGCACCACCGTTTCCAATAATCACTTTGCCTTTTACAATTCTCGGTGCTCCAGTTATAGAATATTGTTGATCGGGTGGGATGGTCATTACTTCCCAATTTTTGATACCTGTAGTGGCATCAATGGAGACTAGCTTTCCATCTAGTGTCCCCATGAATAAATCGCCTTTATACATAGCTAATCCTCTATTAGAAAAACCACAACATAAATCAATATTAGAATCGGTATCATAGTCATGTACAAAATGCCATATCTCCTGTCCCGTCCGAGCGTCATATGCCCAAACTTTATTAAATGGACCAGAGAAATACAGAATACCATCGAC
>JALZWC010000493.1 GCA_023300255.1 Saprospiraceae bacterium
GGCTAATGATTCTCACTAAACCTGTAAAATACAGGAAGGGGGGACTTGGTTAATAAGTTAAATGCCTATTGCAGTAAAGACTTATTAGATTCTCTTTTGCGATAAGGTTGGGGTCAGAGGGAAAGGGGGATAGTGTCTCGTATAGTGTCTCGTAATGATTCTAAAGGGGATCGGTTGGAGGGTACAAAATTTTTATAAGTTGAAGGAGAATATTAATCAGTTATAATTGAAATGGGGTAAGAAAGATTGTGACTGATTAACCGAACTTATGTCACAAATATAGAACAGAAATGCTTGTGAGGCAAGTGATTGGAACGTTTTTTTACAGATGATGATTTACTGTAAAATATAATCATTTTATAGTCAATAAATTACGTAGAAAAACCAATTGTAATTTTATTAATGTTATGAATAAAATATAGTTATGTTAAAATAAAAGCTAATCATTTGTCACTTCTAGTTTTAGAAAATAAGAAAAAAATGAAATGTTGCATTCATTGTGACATAGATTGTATTTTAGAATCAAATTTGTAGGGCTATTGTTTAGCAAGAGTAAGTGATCTTAATGAAACGAAACAATGTATAGCCAAGTTGTAACAGTTATTGTTTTTTCATTCCTTAGAGCGTCGAAAAATAAAAAAGATTCCTTTTGTGACGAGCTTACCGTTCAGATGCGATATTACCTGTTATTTAATAAGTAACAGTCTTAAAAGGTTCGTTTTATTAGGTTTTGGCAGTTCATTTGCTTATATTATCAGATGTTTCCTTTCCTCCTTTCCTCCTTTCCTCTCTAAATAAATTCTATTATAATTTTTTTTAATAAAAATGTATCTCTACATTTTATATGAAGAACCCTAGGTGCCTGTTAAATATCTTTTCTTTAATTCTTATAAGTACTTTCTTAAATGGACAATCCGTCACTTGGGGACCAACCACTCCTGCAGGAATTGCTAATTCTTTAGAGGTCAATAATGGTAGTTCCACTGCAACTTTTGAATTTACAAATGATGCTATTGAATTAAGTAATGTGACATTAGAGGTGGTGCTGGGAACTGGAGTAGTATATTGTGATGGATTTAAATTTATAACTTCTGGATCAGCAGTAGTAACACCTTTATCCGCATCAGGAGATTCGCCTGCTTTATTTTCTATAGACCAATTAGAACCCGGCGAACAGGTAACAATAATTTTTGATCGCAAAGCTTATTGTGAGGCTAGAGATCACAAAATAGCTGGTGGGACATTTGAAGATGTGCTACATGTTTATGAGTCTGGAACGGAGGTTACTTATTCCAATAATAGTAATGATCCTTTTTCGGCAGAATATGATGTTACTTACGGTAATATCATTATTGGTGCAGTGAGTCATTCGCCAAGTGCAACGGCAGGAATTGGAGAAACGATTACTCGAAACTTTAATGTAACAAACGGTAGCTTTGGAGGGATCAAGGAATTTTGGGTTAGTGATACTTTCAATCTAGGGGAAATAGAAACCAGTAACTATCAAATTAATGGAGTGACCATTCCTGCTTCTCTAATTACGATTGGACCAGATGGTTTTCGGATACATTTTGACGATAGTATTATTCCAAATATTAATAGTTTTATTGGTGCAAGTGGGGATGGAGATGTCTTTTTTGAAAAAGATGAATTTTTTCAATTGTCTTACGATATTACTTTACTTAGTTGTAGTGTCGGTAATTCTCTTCCTTCTGAAATTCACGGTTATTATGGCGAAGACGTAGATCAAGAGTGTGCTCCGTCTGGTAGAAACTCTACGAGTGTAAGTATCAAAAATGGAGTCCCAGAATTGACAGTTGCTATCACAACCTTTACCGCTCCGGATCTTTGTTATGCGGTCCAACATTGTGTGACTATAACAAATACAGCAACTGCGCCAGAAGATTTTGCAATGGATCTAAATATTCTAAATGGAGAAGGGCATAATACCTCTAATATTGCAACACCTGCAAATAACAGTTTAGAATCTTCGATCTATCGTTTATGGGATAATTTCATGATCAATGATTCCTCCATAGTATTAGCCAACGCGCCATCAGGAGATCTCAATACCCCTTACATAGGATTTGATGTATACACTACGAATGTTGATGGACCAGGTGGCTTAGAGGATTTAGATATGGATGGATTTTACGATGACCTTGGAGCAGGTTCCTCTATAGAAGTTTGTTTTGATTTGACATTGACGCCTGAAGATATTACCTGCGGATTAGGCCGAGCTGCTGGTATCGAATGGCAACATCATTACTTTGATGTAAATCATAAAAACCAATGTGCAGAAGATAGAACGCCCATACGTAAAGATTTGCATTATGGCTCCTTGCTTAGAGAATATATTACGCCTACTATTTTTGCTGGACCATCTGATGTGGTTGATAAAGATACCTTTCAAGTGTGGGTAAGACCTTACATGAGAAATTTAGGCGCAACGATTAATTGTAATGGAGCTAGTTCTACTAATTCTACTAATTTGGATGTAGAATTTACCGTAGCATTAGCCTTGCCTCCTGGGATTAGTTTAGATAACAACAATACTAATTTACCTGATATCTATAACCCAAGCATTACCGCTAATGCTGCTGGAGACACTGCATTTTATACCATCAATAGAACAAATCTTGCGGAAGACCGATTCGATTTTAATTTAAAATTTGATTGTGAGGTTTGGGACAATGTAAGTCCATTAACTTTGCCATTTCAAACAACTTATAAATGTAGTGATTGTTATGAAGAGGAGGTACATTGTGGATTGATAGAAATTATTCCGCATTGTCCAGGCTGTGATTTTGGGATCTCCACTAAAGGCTTAACTCCTCAGCGGACTACCGCAGGATACACAGATTCAAGTATGATTGCTATGGTCGATTTGACAGATGGAACACATGCCTTAGATTGGCTGTTACCTTATGATACTTTTGATATATATACGCCAGGAGTGATTAGCGGAGATGATACAGAGAATGTCTACTATCGACTAGTCTATACGCCAGATTCTGGAAATGATGTTATTGAATTTGTAGAAGGTACAGTTACTTTTTATGATGTAGATGGGGAGTTTGGTAGTAACTATCACACGGTTCCAATTATAGATCCTCCTCTTGTTACAGATCTTGGAAATGGTTCTTTTGAAGCGCTGTTTAATTTGACTAATTCTATTCCATTAGTTGACCCTGCCTATGTGATAGGAAAGGGGAGTGGTGGCGCTGGAACGTATGATAAAGATTCCGTGAATCTGAACCTAAGTTTTATTTTAGGCAATAATTTTCCTACTCAAAATATTCAAGAATTGAATATGAGAGGGACCCATTTTTATTTAGATGATTTGGGAAATGAAATATTTTGTGATAATTATGGAGGGATAATGTATTATGAATATCCCAATATTCGATTTTCACAATCTGATCGAGTACTTTCTTTAGGATGTGAGTCTATTCCTATCCAACCACTACTAGCTATTGGATCGGCTACAGCAGATCCTTTTCCTGATGAATATCGACCTGTTTATCGTTTAGATTCTATTATTTATACCCTTCCAACTGAATTTGAATTTACGGGAGAAATTATGGCTGCAGGATTTGTTTCAACTTTTTCTTATTACTATAATACGGATGGAGACTTAGTAGTTATAACCAATCCTGACTATGAAATACATGATACTAGAGGTACCTACTATCCTAGACCGCGAATAATCGTTAAAGCGAATTGTTTAGCAGAGTCGGGAGGCCCTTACACTTTTCCTGCGACAGCTTTTTGGACTAATTATCTATATGCAGATCCAGTAAATCAGGTTAGTTCTTCTGCTTCTAATTCACTTAGTGAATTAGAAGAGTACGTTGCTCCTTCTTTTACCTTGACACCACTTAATCAAATTGTACAAGGTTATTCCGATGCTATTTATTGGGATATTCAAGTTTGTAATGAAACAGCGACACTTGATGTAGATTATACTTGGTTAGCTATAAAAGATCATACAGCTGGATTGATAATAGATTCTATTGTAGATATATCCTCAGGTACTTCCATACTCGTTGATACGCTAGATTTTGGAGATGGAAATACTTTGGTGCAGATGGGGAATTTAGAAGGAGCAACATGTAAAGTCATGAGAATATACTCCACCTATAGTAGTTGTTCAGATGAGGTCTTAGATATTGATTATGGCTGGTCTTGTGCAGGCTATCCAACAAAGAAAGACGAGGTAATTGATTGTATGCAATCTACTACGGTGAAGGTGAAAGATCAAGATGCTACTATCTCCGCAACGATTACTCCTTTAGCAGATTCGCCTATTGATCCTAGCAATCCATCAGCAGGAAATTATAATAATACAACTATAGAGATTTGCGAAGAATTTCCAGTAGAGGTTAGCTTTATTAGCTCCGATGCAGGAACTTTACATGATATTGATTTCAATGTCTTATTGCCTAACGGAGGCACTGGATTAGAATATGTTTTAGGTTCTGGAACAATAGAGGTAGAAGGCATTGATAGCACAGATACACCTCGTACTTGGGATATTACAGCAGATACCACATTTGCCTACTCCAATGGAAATAATTTTAAAATTTATTTAGAAGATATTGACTCTACTAACTTTAAAGAGGAAGGCCTGATTGGCGCAGGTCAAGATCCAACAAGGAATGAATTTATTCTTCGTTGGAAAATGAAATCCACTTGTAGTTTGACAAGTAATAGCCCATTTAGAATGCGTGTTTTTGCTTATGAACAGTGCGGGGAAAGAGCTGGAGGATTTGGAGAAATAATCAAAAGTTCTAACTATGGAATTGAAGGCGCAGTTTCTCCTTACTCTACTTCAATGACTACTACCTTTTCTCCTAATAATACTTTTAGTAACTGTGGAGAGACTAAAAATTTAGCACTAGATGTCTTTTTATCTGGAGGGACTACGGGTGATAAAGATTCCCTTTTTGTTTACTTACCAGTTGGAATAAACTATGAAGGAAATATTTCTTGTACTAGTAATGTATGTCCAAGTTATGTAGAGACAAGAACAGAATTGGACCAAGAAGTAATCGTTTTTTCTTACCCTGTTGGTTTGACGAATCCTAGATTTACTTTTAATTTTGATATAGCATCTACGCTTGATATGATTTGTGGCGCGCCTACAGTAGAAGTTTTGTCTACTGCAGTTATATCTGGTTTGCTGTGTGATGGAGTTACCTGTCTTAATTCTAAAGTGATCACAGGAAATAGTAGTTTGGCTATGCTTATATCTAAACCCTTATTAGCATTGAATAACTATGATGCCCTCTTATGTCCAGATACAACTTTCCTTACTATTGGAAATGTTAATCTGGTAGTTGCCGAAGGAGTATTACAATCTTCAGATGCCTATAAAATAGATTTTTATTGTGCTGATTCTGCGGGAGATGCCATCGGTTCTATATTAGATTCTGTAGAAATAAATGGTCCTGCTTTGATGGGCGAAACGATAGACTTTAGTACAGCTTTTTCTTTTGTAGCTTGTGATGCTGATAATGGAGTAGTAGGGGTGATTTCAAATACAACATCTTGTACTTGCGATACTTTATTATTACCTATTAATACCTTTTCTTTTAGTCCTTCTGTCGAAGCAACGATACAAGACACTACTACCTGCCCTGGAGAATCCATCAATTTAAGTGCATTTACGAAAAATACCAGTCAGTACACTTGGTCACCAGATATTGCTATCAATTGTACTACTTGTTTAAATCCAATTGTTAATCCGACAACTACTCAGCAGTATATTATAACTGAAATTGATGACTTAGGATGTATTAGTAAAGATACGGTGGAAGTACTAATTACTGATTGTGATTATGGAGACTTACCTGATGTTTCGACGGTGCTAGCAACGGATGATTATCAAACACTTTTTTCTTCTAATGGTCCTAGACATATGATTATTTCAGGATTACAATTAGGCGTATCAGTTGATGGAGAACTAGATGGTAATCCTAGTAATGATGCATTAGGAGATGGGGCAGATGAAGATGGATTGGCTTTTTTTCCTAGTTTAGATATTACCCCCAACTCAACTTTTAGATTGCCGCTAGAGGTGATAAATACCACTGGAGCAATTGCGCATCTAGAAGCATGGATTGATTGGAATGGAGATGGGGATTTTCTAGATGCCAATGAAATGCCGATTGATTTAGATGATAGCACTGGCTTTCCAAATACATTAGAACTTACGGTTCCTGTAGGTGCAAAAATGGATAGTTTACTTGGTATTAGAATTCGATTAAGCAATACCAATAATATGTCTCCATATGGTCTGATCAGATCAGGAGAAGTAGAAGATTATTTACTTCAAATAGAATGCAATGATGTATGCTTACCCAGTTTAATTACCATTCAAAAGCTATAATAGGCACTTCGTGCATGTGTTTAATTTGTTAGGTGTCCTTGGCATATTGTTTGACCCTATTAAGATTAATCCCCCCTCCTAAAAGAGAATTTTTTCTTTAATCACTACCTAATTATAAAAATATGTTTTCATACATATTTCATACCTAGAACGAATAAGAGCTCATCTAATTGGTAGAGTAATCATTAGAGATTAAGCACATTATAAAAATATATTCAAAGAGCATCTATAGTCAGCTTAGGAACGTGTGCGAAATAAGGTCGTAAAATTAGGGTAGTTTATTTTGGTCTTAGTTTTTGCTTAGTAAATAGGAGCTATGTTGAT
>JALZWC010000494.1 GCA_023300255.1 Saprospiraceae bacterium
CAAGCAGTAAAAGAACTACCTAATTTATTATCAGAAATTGAGCAAGGAAATACTCAATCTTTATTAACGTGGTTAAGAGCGCAGGTACATCAGCATGGGCAGTACTATAACGCTAAAGATCTTTGTATTAAAATTACTGGTGAACCTTTGAATTTTAAATATTTTATGGACTATGCTAAGACTAAATTTAAAGCCGTTTATAAGTCATAGAAATACAGGGGCTATCAAAGTAAGTAGTCGGACAAAATTAAATTACTATTTTTAACCACATAGATACATAGGACACATAGTCTTCTATGCTCTATGTGTCCTATGTATCTATGTGGTTAAATACCAGTCTATTTTGTTAATTTAATTTAACACGACCTACTTAGTTCTATCTCCCCAAAACACGAAATTGTAATCCTGCACTAATCATAATGCCTCTATTTTTAATAATCCTATCTGTACTAGTATCTAAATCACTAACACCGAATAAATAGCGAGCATCACCGAAGACCGTTAAGCTACCTAAATTTAGTCCTACTCCTGCCCCAGCATGTATACCTAAATCAAATCGTTTGATATTATCTTCTCCAAAATTAAGTTTAATAATGGTACCATTATCTACCATTTCTCCGCTAGTGGCATATCCAAAAGAAGGTCCACCTAAGACATTGACATTAAATAAGTTAGCGTTCAATATTTTTAACTTCAATAAAATTGGAACATCAATATAATTGACGATTGTTTTTATATCTGATACATTCAAATTTAAATCTCCTCCTTTTTGTATCAACAAAAATTCTGGCTGAAAATAGATGTTTCCATTCCCTATAGGTACTTCCAAAAAGCCACCAAAATTATAGCCTGTTATTTCATCAGAATCAATATCTAGATCAACTTCCTTGATATTCTGTTGAGCCAAATTAATCCCTGCCTTTAAGCCAAAGGTTACTTGTGCTTGTACATAGTTAAAACATACTAGACTGATACAAATTAACAGATACCGTCGGACTTGATACATACTGTGGTTTTAGGAGCTTGTGAATAATTCACCTAAAACGGAGAGAGAGGTCATGTAGTATAAGAAAAGAAGATTATTGTCGGGAAGGCTATTAGGAATGAAAAGGCAACTCAACTTGTAGCAGTTATTATTTTTTGGTTCTTAGTTCCTTGAACTACGTGAATTGTATACCCATTAATCGTTTGTTGTTAGTTCTGGAAGAAGCTTTGTTATTTCGTCGAAATTCCTCGAAAACTGCTGAATTAAACTCTAGATTAGGGTGTAGGAAGTAGCACAACTTTGCGCAATTATAATATTAGGCAAAACAATTCTGACTAGTAAAAAGAAAATGGTTAGAAAATTGCGTATCAAATATGTATGGTAATGTTTGCAGGTTAATTTGCTTTAGGCATATCAAAATAATAAATTAATATTCCCCAAATTGCTTCTAAACAGAATACTCTATATAAAATAGGCGTCAAATAACTATTTTTGTCCCTATTTACTACAGTTTAAACATATAATAGAGGCTAAAACATCAAAATAATTAAGATTTTAGTAATTATAATATTAAACTGAAAAGCCATTTTAAACAACTTCTGAGTCTTATTTCTAAAATATTCCTCTTTTTGTCTAAATAAGGGAAGCTACAACACCTTTCTTTTACTATCTTTGTTAGAAAAATCAAAGGAAAGTTTATCCTGATATTACGAAGACTTATTTAATAGATAACTAGGAAATAACAAGTCCGTCAATTTCGATGAGGTTATTTGAGTTATTATTTTCCCTTACTAAAGGACCATTTACAATTTATGAAAAAAAATCTAGCTAATATATTTGGAGAGCATCATGGCCTTGATGTTAAGAGTGTTCAATTTTTGACAAGGGCTTTAGAAAAGAATAATCTACCAGGATTCGATTATATTGAGTTTAAGCAATCATTAGCAGCCTTGTCCAAAATGGATATGGAGATTAATATTGCGATCAAATCAGCCTTTGCTACAGCCTCTACTGTAGGATTGACCAAAGAGAAATTATTAGAATCAGCTTTACATTATGCGAATATAATCGCACAGGAAAAATTGCAATTTGAAAAGGCGGTCGAAAAACAAATTCAACAAAAAGTAGGTTCTAAGTTGAAGGATGTAGCTAAACTAAAAAAACAAGTTACTGCTCAAAAAGAAAAAATAGAGCAGTTAGAAGCACAAATAAAGGCATCCCAAGCAACAATAGATTCTGCGGATAGTCAGGTGAATAAAGCAACAGAAAGTATTAAGTTAACACAGAGTAATTTTGAACATACGCATCGGAGTGTATTAAATCAAATAGAATCAGATATAGCTAATTTTGAAAAATATTTAGTTTAAAAGCAGATAAAAGAAAGCATTGCTGCTTGCTAGCAGATAAAGATTAGTGGCGAGCATTGATTCATTAATAAAATTAGTTCTTAGGATTAACCTTAAGGACTACAAACATAACACAATGGCAACAGATCCATTTAAGCCTAAAAAAGCGAAAACCTTTTGGCAAAAGCCAGAAGGAGTTACAGGGGCACTTTTTCTTTTCGGATTAATCGCTGGTGGCGGTTATCTACTCTTATCTAATATAGGAGTACTTACTGCATTACTAGGAAGTGTGATCTCTTTGAGTATCACCTTAATCGTATTAGCTGGACTCATTTACATGGTGCTTGATCCAAAGATTCGGAACACGGTCAGCTACATGTATAAGAGTATTATGCGATCTATTACTGGCTTATTTGTAACAATAGACCCTATTGGAATTCTTAAAAATTATGTAGATGATTTATCTGATAATTTAAAGAAAATGAGTAAACAAATAGGAGGCCTGAGAGGGCAAATGCGTAGTATGAAAACTACGATGGAGAATAACGCTAAAGAGATTCAGAATAATCTTCAGTTAGCCAGTGTAGCACAGAAACAAGGTAAGCAACAACAAGTAATCCTTTCTACTAGAAAAGCAGCGAGGCTTAAAGAATCGAATAGTAAATACGAGAAGTTGCACAGTAAGATGGAGGTGATGCACCGTATCTTATCAAAAATGTACCAAAATTCAGAAATCCTACTAGAGGATACTAAAGACCAAGTACAATTAAAAGAGCAAGAATATAAAGCGATGTCAGCTTCTCATTCGGCTATGAAATCGGCTATGAGTGTTATTTCTGGAGATCCAGATAAAAGAGCGATGTTCGACCAAGCATTAGAGCATATTGCAGATGATGTGGCTAATAAGGTAGGTGAAATGGAACAATTTATGGATATGTCTTCCAATGTTATGAGTTCTATCGATTTACAAAGTGGCGTTTTTGAAGAGCAAGGAATGAAGATGCTAGAAGCAATGGAAAAACAAAGTTCTGCCCTATTAGAAGAGGGTACTTTAGATCTGAATGCACCTGTCGCAACTCCAGAAAAAAGAACGAAGAGTGCAGGAGGTGATAATAAATATGATAATCTTTTTGGTTAGATTTTGTTAAGAATAGAGAGCAGAGAAGCGAGAATAGAGACAGATTTCGTTTACATACAAGGAAATTCAATTAGTTTTAAACGGATTCCATTTTTACTCTCTGATCTAAAAGTGTACAGTAGAACTGTTTTCGCTACCGTACACTTTTATAAAATTGAGGAATCTTGTATGGGCAATCCCTTGTGGTTGCCCTAGTTCGGTGACAAATTTGGGCAACCACAAGGGATTGCCCCTACGAAATCGTTCAATA
>JALZWC010000495.1 GCA_023300255.1 Saprospiraceae bacterium
TTCGTTTACAAACAACGAAATTTGGTCATTTTTTAAGCGAAATTCATCTCTATTCTCTGCTCTCTATTCTCTGCTCTTTTCTTATGTATAGTAGTATGACTGATTATAACAGATTGCGGTGAAGGCAGTATATTTTCACCCAAAAAGTGCAAAAACACGCAAAAAAAATCGTACTATTCTGCGTTTTTCAGCGGCTTCTGCGTGAAAAAATAGGTAAGGGAATAGGTGAAAAATAACCTACCCATTCTGACTTCTGGCAGCCCACCCGTAAACGGTTCACTGCACATAAATAGTCCTCTAGGACTTTTTATATTTGTTCATCCTTCTAAAAAGGCTTAAAAATGAAGCCGTAGCTCTGCTATGCCTTAATTTTGAAACCTTTTTACAAGAAAAAATAACTGCGCCTTAACGGGTACTTTATTTCTTACCTACTCCCTAACAAGGCAAAACGTTATAATCAGTAAAAATCAATCTATGTCTATTGAAAGTTTAATTGCATTTAGAAAAGAATTACACAGCCATCCAGAATTATCTGGTCAAGAACAAGCAACTGCGAAACGTATTGTCCAACAATTAAAAAAGTACCCTCCAAGTCAGCTTATAGAAAATCTAGGTGGACATGGGGTGGCGGCTATCTACGATACAGGAAATCCAGGAAAGACAATTCTTTTTAGAGCAGATACGGATGCTTTACCTATTCAAGAATCCAATACGTTCGCTCACAAATCTATTTATGAAGGCGTCTCCCATAAATGTGGACATGATGGGCATACTACCATGCTAGTGGGTTTAGCACAAAAGCTACACCTGCAACCATTCAGCAAAGGAAAGATCATCTTATTATTTCAACCTGCCGAGGAGATAGGCATCGGCGCTAAGGCTGTATTAGCCGATCCAAAATTTAAGGCCCTTCAACCTGATTATGTTTTTGCTTTACATAATGTACCGGGCTATCCTAAAGGTCAGATTGTTTGTAAAACAGGTGCCTTTAATCCTGCTGCGATTAGTTTGGTTATTAAACTGCAAGGGAAGAAAGCACATGCCGCCCAACAAGAAAATGGAATTAACCCAGATCAAGCGATAGCTGCTATTATTTCTAAAGTCCATGAATTACAGAATTATGATTTAGCAAGTGAAGACTTTCTTAAATTCACCACTATATATACTCGTATCGGTACACAAGATTACGGCATCTCCGCAGGAGATGGAGAATTACACTATACCTTTAGAGCATGGACCAAAACAAAGTTAGAAGCTGCTAAAAATAAAATCACACAACTAATAGCAGACATCTCCACTCGACATCAATTGAGCTATACTCTTGATTGGATCTATTACTTTGCAGCCTCCGATAATGAGGCTTTTGCGGTACAATGTGTGGAGCAATCTGCACAAAAAAATTCCTTTTCTTATTATAACAAACCATACCCTTTTCAATGGGGAGAAGATTTTGGATTATTTACAGAAAAATACCCTGGAGCTATGTTTGGCCTAGGTGCTGGTGAGCATACTCCTGCCTTACATCATGTTGATTATGACTTTCCAGATGACATTATTCCGTATGGTGTAGAAATTTTTTATGGAATTGCAGAGAAAATGTATAGTAAATGACTTATTATCCCAGATTTTCAATAAAGAATGTTAAAAAAAATAAAAATGCATTCCAATTTGTTTCATTTCTTTTAACGTATTCATAAATTTACATTCTATTTTTTTGATTCGGAGAATAGGAAAATATAAGCTACCCATTCTGCGGTTTTAATTTGCCCTTTAAGGCATCCCATCCGCAAGCGGTTCCAAGAAGATAAAGCAATCCCATCCATAAACAATTCACAAACTACATTTGCTCGTCGCAAATCTTTATCTTTTGCTCCTGTTGCTAAAATACTCCTTATGCTACCGCATAACTCCATTTTTTGGCAGCTTGACTAAGAACAAGCTAAAATCACTTCTTTGGGTATCTTATATATTCCGACGCTCTCAATAATTGTCACCGTGAAGAGTATAAATAAGATAATAGAATTTTACGAAACAGGAAGAATCAGTTTATTCGAAATATCAGAACGATATTATTATGATTTTTTTAATTCCAATCAAAGTCATTGGTTCTTTGTTTCTTTTATAACAGGATTTCAAGAATGCAATGTTTATACTAAAAAAGGCACTATCCTAACCGCTCTCCAAAAATTAGGTGGTTCTACTACATTCCCTATTGTTTTTGATGTAGATGGAAAGCGTTTATCTTATGAAGAGACGGATAAGGTAGTGGACGATCTAGTCTATAATAATAGCTTTAATTGTCATGGTTTTACATTTCTCAATGGTAAGTTTTGGTTTTTACTAGACAACCAAAAAGTAGAACTTTTGATCAGAGAAAATGATTACATTCCATGTACTTTACCTATGCTTCAAGAGGATGGTATTTGCTTGTATTACAATTATCAAAGCCAACTAATTCACTCTGCTAAGATGAAAGATGGAGTGATACAATCTAAATTTGGTATTAACACGATTATTACGAGAACGGAGCAAGAAATTATTGATAAATATGAAGTGATGCATTTAGATATTAGTAAGACTAGATATTTTAATTTAAAGTAATATTCTTCCAAACCACAATCCAACCTAAGTGGGTCCTGTGGCTACCCGTCTAACAATGTTCCTTACAATTAAGAAGTTACGGAGCTATTGTATGGGCAATCCCTTGTGGTTGCCCTACTTAGCAGGGGCAACCACATGGGATTGCCCAT
>JALZWC010000496.1 GCA_023300255.1 Saprospiraceae bacterium
TGATTGATTGATTGATTGATTGATTGATTGATTGATTGATTGATTGATTGATTGATTGATTGATTGATTGATTGATTGATTGAATTACAACTGCGGAGTAGTTGAACTTGAAAGTAGTCAAGTACCTTATTCAACCACTCCGTGGTTGCTGGATGTTGACATCGAAGGTTCTCGGATTTCATCCGAGGTTATTCATGTTCAACCACTCCGTGGTTGCTAGCTGTTCTCTTCACTAAGAAATAGATTCTTATCTACTTCCCAACCATTACCTTTTCTACCCAAAAACCTTTTTCAGATTTTACTCGAACAAGATATAGACCACTCGGTTGGTTGGTCATATCAATTGCTACGGTATGCGGTCGATCTACTATTTGTTCCTGTACTAGTTGTCCTTGAATATTGACAACTTGGATATTGGTAATAGTAGTTGCTGCTTGAGGAAAAGCAATTCGAATATATTGAGTAGCAGGATTAGGAGTAATATTAAAAGCAAGTGTAGGATCTACAGCTACGGTACTAGTCACATTATCTCCTAAGAATTGAGCAAAGAAAGCAGCAGTATTAGTAGTAGCAGGAACCACACATTCGCCATGCATAAATTCAGAATTAATATCAATAGAAGTAACGCTAGGCGCTCCATTGGCATTCATAATTGAATCAGTAAAAGTGGCATTAGTGAAAACCACTTGCTCATCTGCCATACAGTATAATAATTGAGTAGGAGCAGTAGGCACCCAATCAAAAAGATCATTATCCTCTAATGCTAGTCGTACAGGATTAGTAGGATCCGTTCTTAAATCATTCAGAAAAGATTCTGTAAACATCCTATTGGGAAGAGATGCGCCATGGAGTGCTGTTAATTGATCGATTAATAAATCATTTAAGGTGGCTCTCGTAATGGTTCCATTTTCAAATTGTTCTACCATTTCTATATACTCTGGTTCAAATACCGTAGCCAAATCAGTATATAAATTACCATAAACACTTTGGTACCCTACGAATATCCAAACTACATAGGATGGAAATTCATAAATTCTATCTGTACCAGTACTGCCTATTACATCTGCTGATAAATTATAAGGTCCAGACATATGGCTAGCAGCAGCAACTGTAAACTCATCACTTAAATTGGTTTCTATCTCTTTGTGCATAGCCATACTTGCATGTCCTCCTTGAGAATATCCTGTCATGAATACTTGATCGCTATAAGCTATTCCTTCTGCATCTAAAAATTGCTTAGTAGCCCTCATTAAATTAATTGCCGCGCTAGCTTCTGTATCTGCATGTACATAAGGATGTATGGCTCGTCGAGAATCTCCAAGTCCCAAATAATCTGGTGCCATACTAATGTACCCTTGTGAGGCAAAGAAATAGACTAGCAATGCCTCTTGTGTTAATCGAGAAGGTACATCTTCTCTACTAGAAGAAGTGCCATGTTGATAAGTCAAGAAAGGCTTAAGAATAGCATTATCAAGGACAGGCAAAATGACCAAACCAGAGGCAGTATCTATCGTACCGTCTGTATCGGGTGTTTCGTAAAGGACTTTGTAAGCACTACCACCATTATTAGCAGATACTCCTAAAAGAGTAAAGATTAAATTTAATTCTGCTTGAGATCTTGTCTCTAGCAAGGTTGCTTCTACAAGATTCTGAGAGAAAGCTTGAAAAAACAGGCCAATTAATACGATTGAGAGTAAAATTTTTTTCATGTATATCTATATTGATTTGTAAATAATTCTATTTGAAACCATACAAAATAGAGTAGAGAGTAGAGAATCGAGAGCAGAGATGTAATTCGGTTAACAAACAACGACATTTCGTCCGTTGTTAAACGAATTACATCTCTATTCTCTGTTCTCGCTTCTCTATTCTTTCTTGTACAGTTTTAAAATAATTCTACCACACATAGGGGTATATAGCAAAAATACACATCTAAATGATAATTAGTTTTCAAATTGAGTCTATAATGTCGACTAGCATACAGGAATGTATTAAAACTCCCTATATTTATACTAAAATTAAGATTAGCTATATATTACAACTAATTCCAGCCCTTGAGAACCTCCGTTTTACATCTACTTTAGTACTTATTCTTTCGCCGTTACTAACAAACCTATTTTACATGAAAAAAATTTTACTATTAGTAGCACTTATCAGTGCGTTTACTCAATTGAATGCTCAAGAGCTAGCGTGTATACCAGATACGACCTATCTAGATGCACCTCCAGGGGCTTATCCATTGCCTTTAAATAATGGAGAAGGTGGCTTAGCAGAGTTTGCTGCTTGTATTAATGAACCTTATGAATTAGTCTTTACCATAAAATTAGGGGATTCGATAAGTGTAACTGGAATAGGTAGCATTGATGTATTTTCAGCTACTATTCCTACAACAGACGCCGTCAATGGTTTGCCAAATGGATTAAATTATCTATGTAATCCACCTGATTGTATTTTTCCTGATACGCTCTTAGGTTGTATTGTCATCACAGGAACACCAACGGCTGCAAACCAGCCAGGATCTTATCCATTAGTTATTAAAGGAAGTGCTTTGTTAGATGGATTTGGAGATTTTCCATTAGAATTTCCAGGACTTCTTGCTGCAGGAGAATATATTATACCACTTAATGATACAGGTGCTTGTGAGGCTGTATCAACAAGCATACCTAGTTATTTAAAGTCGAATATTGATTTATCTAATATGCCAAATCCTGTTCATACAACGACGATGATTGAAATGACTTCTTTAATAGCTGGTGATTTTCAATTTAAAGTATTTGATATGTCAGGTAGATCAATTTATGCAGAAAACATTCACTTAAATGTAGGATACAACACCCTATCTTATGATGCGACTTCATTAGAGGAAGGGATGTATATTTATACACTTGGAGATGGAAACGCGATGATTTATGAAAAGATGTTGGTGAATCGAAATTAAGTTTTTCGTTTCGATAATTCACTTTTACGTAGAGATGCGGAAGCGAAGAGTATATACTCTTCGTCTCCGCATTTTTGTTTACAAATATTTTTGGCTATCGAAATAGATGGTGTCGATGATTGAAGTTTGTAACCATAGCCGTCAGGCTAGGAGGCTACCCATCTATAGATCGTCAGATATAAAAGCGGTAGAATGTGGCACAACTCAGAGAGTTGTGTTACGGTTCATAGCTAAGTGTAACACGAC
>JALZWC010000497.1 GCA_023300255.1 Saprospiraceae bacterium
TTGTAGTGAGTATGAAAGAGCGGCAAAAATCATAAATCTGATATCATACATCATACATCATACATCTGTTAGGTGAAAGCTAGATGGATATATGATGTAAGATGTATGATATATGATTTTTCGCATTCGACTCACTATTAGAGACAATATTTATGATTGATGAAGGTAAAGTAAAGCCTTGGTTGCCGCTTGTAGTGAGTATGAAAGAGCGGCAAAAATCATAAATCTGATATCATACATCATAAATCATAAATCTGTTAGGTGAAAGCTAGATGGATATATGATTTAAGATGTATGATTTATGATATATGATTTGCCAGACCTGCTCCAACTCACCTAAACCGATTCACCCCATTTATTTAAGTAAAAGAACTAATCCAAAAAATGCCGCATTTAATAGCCCCGTCCTTATTAGCATCTGATTTTACCAAGTTAGGAGAACAAATGGACATGATTAATCAAAGTGAAGCAGACTGGTTGCATTTTGATGTTATGGATGGTCGATTTGTTCCCAATATCTCTTTTGGTTTTCCATTATTAAAAGCAGCGAAAGCTACCTGTAATAAGCCAATTGATGTGCATTTGATGATTGAAGAGCCAGAGAAATATATAGAAACTTTTCGGGAAGCAGGTGCCGATGTAATCACCGTACATTATGAAGCTTGCCCACATTTACACAGAACAATTGCCCAAATAAAAGAAACAGGAGCAAAAGCAGGGGTCGCACTGAACCCTCACACGCCAGTCAGCGTATTAGAGAATGTAATCGAAACGGTAGACTTAGTCTGCTTAATGTCCGTAAATCCTGGTTTTGGTGGACAAAAATTTATCTATAACACCATCCCAAAGGTAAAGCGATTGTCGGATATGATTATCGTGAAGAATGCTGATGTTTTGATAGAAATAGATGGTGGAGTAGGGCTACAAAATGCAGAAGCCTTGTTAAAAGCAGGAGCACGAGTATTAGTAGCAGGCAGTGCAGTCTTTAAAGCAGATGATCCGCTAGATACTATCCGCCGAATGAAAGCGATTGGACAGGAACTTCGGTAACACAGAATTCATTCTGTAAACTGTACCACAGAATTTATTCTGTGAAATTTAAATAACGGAATGAATTCCGTGGTACTGATACGGAATAAATTCCGTGGTACTGAAAATATAATACATGAAACATCTCTACTACCTACTCTTTATCTGTCTTGCCACAATTAGCTTACAAGCCCAAACAAGAGACGCAACCGTTTTTGGAGTTGTCAAAGACGCGGTTTCTGATGAGCCAGTAGATCTTGTAACGATCTATGTGGAGGGAACTAATATTGCAGTAGAATCTAACCAAGCAGGATTCTATCGAATTAAAGTACCTACAGGAGAAGCAATAACTGTTGTGTTTTCTAGACTGGGTTTTAAAGTAGGTTCTACTGAAATTCCTGCTATGTTAAGTGGGGAAAGCCGAAAAATAAATATTGGCTTAGTATCGGAAGAATCAGAATTAGATATAGTCGTAACAGAAAGCAAAATTGAAGAAGCAGGGATCGTGAGAGAGGTCGTAACAGAATTAAAATTACTACCTTCTGTAACTGGTAATCTAGAAAGTGTATTACCTTCTATTGCATTAGGAACGAGTGGTGGAACGGGTGGGGAATTGAGTTCTCAATATAATGTTAGAGGAGGAAACTATGATGAAAATTTAGTCTATGTCAATGACTTTGAAATATATAGACCGCAATTAATTCGATCTGGACAGCAAGAAGGATTGACCTTTGCGAATATAGATATGATTAGCAATTTGGCTTTTTCTTCTGGAGGATTTCAAGCAAAGTATGGAGATAAATTATCGTCTGTACTAGATGTACAATATAAGCGACCAGAGGAAACGAAAGCCTCTATAGGTATGAGTTTCTTGGGAGCGTCTGCTCATTTGGAAGGAAGTACAAGAGCAGGAAAAGATGACTATCGCCGCTTTCGTTACTTGTTAGGAGCTCGATATAAAACGACGCAATATTTGTTAGGGTCTTTAGATACAAAAGGAGAATACACGCCTAATTTTGCAGACTTTCAAGGCTACTTTACCTATGATATAACTAGAGATTTACAATTAGGGATAATTGGTAATTATAATAGAAGTGAATATAGTTTTACGCCTGTAGAACGTAGTACAGCCTTGGGTTTAATTGATTTTACCTTAGAACTATTTTCTGTTTTTGAAGGACAAGAAGTGGATGATTTTACAACAGGAATGGGCGGCGTATCTTTGACCTATTTGCCAGATAGAGCAAAAAATCCAATGTACTTAAAGTTGCTAGCTTCTTCTTATCAAAGTGATGAAAATGAGCGATTTGATATTTTAGGTTTTTATCAATTAGGACAGGTAAATACGGATATAGGTAGTGATAATTTTGGAGAGATTGTAGGTTTACTCGGTTCAGGGACACAGCATCAATTTGCCCGAAATTACTTAACATCTAATGTAACTAATATACAACACAAAGGTGGAATTGAATACGAACTAGCTGGAGATGATCCAGCAAAATCTTCTAGTCATTTTATTCAATGGGGAGCAAAATACCAACGAGAAGAAATTAATGATCAAATCAATGAATGGGAACGATTAGATTCTGCGGGCTATTCTTTGCCGTTTGATGGGAACGCTGTTCAGGTATTAAATGTATTAAAAACGACTAATAATTTATTGTCGAATCGTTTTGAAGGTTTTGTTCAAAATACTTTCTCTATTAGAGATGAAAATGAAAAAGAACTGCAAATCACAGCTGGCTTGCGTACCGCTTATTGGGATTTAAATAACGAGTTTTATATTACGCCAAGAGTCCAATTTTTGTATAAATCCCTAGCAGAAGGGAAGAAGGATATAACTTATAGATTAGCTGCAGGTTTATACTACCAATCGCCATTTTATAGAGAGCTTAGACGAACGGACGGTACTGTTAATGAAGATTTATTATCTCAGAAATCTTTGCATATCTTGGGTGGATTTACCCTTGATTTTAATATGAAGAAGGTATCTAAAAAGAAATTTCGTTTGATTGCAGAAGCCTACTATAAGAAGCTATGGGATGTAGTTTCTTATGATGTTGATAATGTAAGAATTCGCTATTCAGGAGAAAACGATGCTAGTGGATATGTTGCGGGACTAGATATGCGGATCAATGGAGAGTTTGTACCTGGTGCAGAATCATGGATCAATATCTCCTTGTTAAGGGCTAGAGAAAGGTTAGATGGTGTACAACATATCGTTCGAGAGATAGGGGATGTAGAAGGTAGTAACGTAAGTAGTGTACCAAGACCAACCGATCAGTTTTTGACGCTCTCTACCTTTTTTCAAGATTACTTGCCAGGAAGAGAGAATTTTAAAATGCATATGAACTTTACGGTAGGTACTGGCTTACCTTATGGTTTAAGAGGTAATAATGTAGTTTTTAGAAATACGTATAGATATAGACC
>JALZWC010000498.1 GCA_023300255.1 Saprospiraceae bacterium
ACCAGAATTAGTGCAAGCATTAAGTAGTTTAGGTAAGCAGCAAGCAGAAAAGGGCTTGTTTAAAACACTACTGTTATATGATGATCGACATGAAGTGCGGTTGAAGCAGTAGCTCTTTTTAGAGGTCAGAAGTCAGACTTATGATTTTAGGGTGTAACCGCCATTTGATGTAATGACTTTACAGGGACGAAGCTACGCTCCTTTTACTGTCTTTATAGGGGCATAGCCTCGACCCTGTCTGTAGAAACTGATATTTGATCCAGAACTAAGGAGCGTAGCTTCGTCCCTGTATCTACATCAAACTGCGATTACATCCTGATTTTGATAGTGTAGCGTTCTGATTCTGAAAGTATTTGAAATATCTTTAATTGGAGACTAAGTAACTTAGCTTTGTCTTTTGTATACATCACACATCTGACAGCGCAGCGATCTGACTTCTGACAGCGCAGCGATCTGACAGCGAAGCGATCTAAACAAAAATGATTAGTATTTTTTATAAAGAAATAAATTCCTTTTTCAGTTCACTGATCGGTTATATAGTGATAGGGGTATTTCTGTTATTTACAGGATTAATGCTGTGGGTATTTCCAGAATATAGTTTGTTGGAATATAAATATGCGAGTTTGGATCAATTGTTTGAAATTGCGCCGTTTATCTTTATGTTTTTGATTCCTGCAATTACCATGCGCTCTTTTGCAGAAGAACGACAAACAGGAACTATTGAATTACTAGTAACCCGACCATTAAGGGATTGGGAAATAGTAGTCGGCAAATTCTTAGCCTGTTGGCTTTTAGTCTTGTTTGCCTTGTTACCAACCTTGCTTTATTATTATACGATTCATGAATTGGGTTCACCGAAAGGGAATCTGGATTCCGGGGCGATAATGGGATCTTATATCGGTTTGCTTTTATTAGGGGGCTCTTTTGTAGCGATTGGCTTATTAGCTTCCTCTTTAACAAAAAATCAAATAGTCGCATTTTTAGCAGCGGTATTTTTCTGTTTTGTTTTTTATTGGGGTTTTGATTTAATAAGTCAATTACCTGTGTTTTTAGGCAAAACGGATGATGTCGTACAAATGATTGGTATTGATTATCACTATGCCTCTATCAGTCGAGGTGTTTTAGATACTAGAGATATTGTTTACTTCTTTTCCTTAATGGGCGTGTTTTTAATGGGTTGCCAAGTGTCTTTGGAAAGTCGTAAATGGTAAGGACTTAAATGTTGACACTAGCTTTCATTAGGTGAAAATAAAGGAATGAAAAGAACCAATTCTAGAAGAATATTAAAAATTGGAAATAAACTTGTCGAAGGACCAAGTGCGATTTTTTCTATTTCAAAAGAAGATTGGCTTGAAAAAGATTTACAAATAACCTTTTATGAACCTGGAATGAAAAAGATAGAATCTTATTCAATTTGGAGCGATGATTCAATGAATAAAGAAAACGACTTTCTTTCACCAATGATTAGAATTCTTACATGGAATAAACATGAAGATTTAGAGAATTTAAGAGAAAATGCTCAACGAAACTTTCCGATAATTGACCTGAAATTAGGTGAAATAAATCAAGATAAATTTGAAGTCGTAAATAATGATTTCATAAACCTTCAAAAGTCAATAGTAAATAATCATAATTACATTCCTTATAAAATTTCAACAAAAAGAGATTCTGCAGAAATCGAAATCGATTACGAAAAAGATTATTTAGACTTTTCCATTTATGTTAGAAATGGAATGCAGACGTTGAATTTTAGTTCAAGCGGTAACAAGACCAATAAATTGGTAAATGATTTAATTAGGATGAAAGAACTTCTTATAGAAAGTATTGAAATTGTCAACTTATCGAACTGGAAAGAAAGATACTATGAATTGACTGAAGAATATCTAGAAGGAAAAATTCCAGAATGGTATTACAAAAATGAAATAAAAAATAAAAACTCTTGACAAAATCACTCTTAAATTTGCTACTAGTCATTGGCATTGCAATTTGCCTCAATGTATTGAGTTGCAATGTTTCTTCCTATTTTGATTTGACAGAAGAAAAACGATTTACGATAACCCAACCTACGGAACGACTATTGGAGAGCTTGGATGAGGTCGTGTACGTACAAGTATTATTAGATGGCGAATTTCCAGCAGGGTTCAAACGATTACAAAAAGCCACCAATGATATTTTGAATGATTTTCGATCTGTATCGGGGTATATTGAATATGAATTTGAAGATCCTGCAAGAGGCACCACAGAAGAAATAAATGCAAGGCGAATGCAATTAAAAAAAGAAGGTATTCGCGCTAAGAATTTATTAATAGAAGGCAACGACGAACGGAAGCAAGTATTAATTTATCCCTATGCGATTGTTCATTACAAAGGTAGAAGTTTACCTGTAGATATTTTGGGAGATGATGTACGTGGTGTTCCTTCGGAAGTGGCGCTGAATAATTCGATTGGTTTACTAGAATATAAATTAGCCAATGCGATACAAAAGTTGCAAATTACCCGCAAGCCTGCCATTGCATTTACAAAAGGCCAACAAGAATTGTCGGCTATTGAAGTGCGAGATATTTCTGAAACTTTATTACCGTACTATGATATAGGATTTTTAGATTTGGATAGTGTCGTGCATGTTCATCCAGACATTGAAGTATTAATAGTTGCGAAGCCTAAAGCCCCTTTTAGTGAAAAAGATAAATTTAAAATTGACCAATATGTGATGAATGGAGGGAAGGTGATGTGGTTAATAGATGCATTGAATGTA
The DNA here is from genome assembly GCA_023300255.1 of Saprospiraceae bacterium. GTDB lineage: Bacteria > Bacteroidota > Bacteroidia > Chitinophagales > Saprospiraceae > JAFMDF01. Next base: position 2,756 of record JALZWC010000498.1, read on the forward strand.
CACCTAGATTCTCTTCGTGCCGCGAATCAGTATGTACCTATTCCATATACAGAAGATATTTTAAATTTAGAAGATATTTTGTTTAACTATGGCGCTAGGATCAATACAAATTTGGCATTAGACTTGAAAAATTCTAGAATTCCACAGGTAGTGGATGAAAGAGGAACGCCCGTATTAGTGCCTTGGTTCTATCATCTAATAGCAACACCAAATCAAGATCATCCTATCACCAAGAGTTTAGGCTTGGTAAATTTGTTATTCGCTAATACCGTAGATTCTTTGAGAACGAAAACATCCATTAAGAAAACTTTCTTAATGGAAACCTCGCCTAATAGTCGCCTACAATATTTTCCTATGCGACTTAATTTTGAAATTCTTAAATATAAACCAGACCCCAAACAATTTAATAAAGGTAAATTACCTTTGGCCTTATTATTAGAAGGAGAATTTTCGGCACATTATAAGAATAGGGCTACACCGAATGTCTTGGAAGCATGGAAGCAAGTAGGTCAAGAATTTAAAACCATTAGTACACCTACAAAGATGTTAGTAGTAGCCGATGGAGATATTATTAGAAATCCAGCAGACCCAGCAACTAATAACTTTGGACCATTGGGATATAACCGATATGAAAAATTTCAATTTGCTAATAAAGACTTCCTAATAAATGCAATAGAATACCTTATTGATGATGAAGGAGTTATCGCTGCTCGGTCTAAAGAAGTGAAATTACGTTTATTAGATCATGTGAAAGCAGAGCAGGAAAAAACTAAATGGCAGTTAATTAATATCGGTTTTCCTATAATTTTTTTATTATTATTTGCATGGGGTTATAATTTTTTAAGAAAAAGAAGATATACAAATTAAATATCATCAATTACATAAGAATAATATATAAGACAGTAAAATAATACTGTATTATGTATAAGTTTTAATTTTATTTATTAAGTATTGAATTGTCTTCTAATTTTTAGTTTTACGCTGCCACAATAATGTCTATATTTTGTTAGATATTCCCATCTGTAAAAGGCATGTTTTTTGTTGATTATACATACACATACTATTGATTTATCAATAATATAATACTTCCGCCCTTCGATCTTAGAGAGACTATCTAATAAATTAATGTAGTCTGAAAACAGTTCAAGAAAACTGTTATACTATAGATAAAGATCCAAAATCCAATGCCTATACAACAGATAATTGGCGTCTATTTATTTTTACGAAAAATAACGATTTACTTCTTGCAAGATATAATGCAAGAGATAGACAGCCATACAGAACAAATAAAAGTACGTTTTGTCTTACAATTATGTCTACTTTTTTTAGTGTTTACCAGCCTTATATCTCCTACTATTTTTCTTATATCTCCTTACGCTTTTTTTGCAATTATAGTTTTTTGGATAATTAATATAGCCACACCATTCGTTATTAAATATACTAATTCTGTATATTTTCCAGCTAAAATATTTTTGTTTGCTGCATTTATGTGCTCTGCGCATATTCATATTGTGGTCGGAAATCCAGAAGGACTTGGGCCTGTATTGTGGTATCTAATTATTATTTTATCAGCAAGCTTTGTATTAGGAAAAAAATGGGGATTATTTTACACCTTTCTTACTATTGGTATGATTGGTTTGTTAAACACTACGACTTATTTGGAAATACCACTATTCGGTATTAATGAACAAAAGGGGTTTAATAGGATACTGATGTTACCTTTAAGAATTGGTGTGCCTATGGCATTTCTTTATGTGATCATTCGGCAGTTTATATTAGGTAAAGAGTTAGCAGAGGAAAAAAGCCAACAGCTAATTACTCACCAAAAAACCTTAACTGCTAAGATAGCAGAACGAGAATTAGCTTACAGGAATTTAGTAGAAGAGGTGGGGGACATGATTTATGAAGTAGATAAAATAGGCAATTTTACTTTTATGAATAACGCTGGAGTAAATGCCCTTGGTTACTCAAAAGAAGAATTGTTGAAAAAATCTATCTATGATTTTATCGTGCCAGAAGATCAGAATGCTGTAAAGCAATTTTATAGACTGCAAAAGAAAAAAGGCATTAGTTCAACTTATCATCAACTTCAAATACAAACGCAGTCAGGGGAAATAATATGGATCGGACAAAGAACTAAAATGATATTTGATAAGACTGGTAAGTTGCTAAAGTCTCTTTGTGTTGGCCGAAATATATCTGTGCATAGAGAAATTGATATCATGCTTGAAAAAGCTAAAGATGAAGCGGTACAGCAGAATAAGATGAAAACAAATTTCATGTCTGCTATGAGCCATGAACTTAAAACACCTTTGAACGCAGTAGTTGCATTAGGACATGGATTATTAGAAGAGGATCTAAAAGAGGAACAAAAAGAAGATATAGAGACCATTCTTTTTTCGGCCAATAATCTTGTTGATATTGTCAATGATTTATTGGATTATAACTTAATAGAGGCGGGTAGACTACAGCTGAAACCAGCACCATTTGATTTGTTGGAAACAGTTAAGAAAACGGTACATTTAAGTAAACAATTAATTAAGAACAAAGCAGTTAATATTCAATGGAATAATTCGATTAATATTCCTAGTAAACTGATAGGAGATGCAGGTCGCTTAGTACAAATATTGAATAATCTATTACATAATGCTGTCAAATTTACAAGAGAAGGTACTATTGAGTTATCTATAAAACAAACCTCAGAAACGGATAAATGGGTGGATTTATATTTTGAAGTGAAGGATAGTGGTATCGGTATTGACCCATCAAAATTAGATCATATTTTTGAACGGTTTACCCAAATCGATAGCACCCTTTCAAGAGAATATGGAGGAACAGGCTTGGGCTTGTCCATTGTTAAAAATTTACTTCATCAGATGGGAAGTAATATCCAGGTTAAAAGTGAATTAGGAAAAGGAGCTACTTTCTTTTTTGCTGTTCAATTTCCTAAACAAGAGTTACTCGTTAAAGAGAAACCGAAAGAGAATTCTAAAGAATTATGTATTTCTAATAGAGACAACTTAGAAGGGGTACATGTCTTATTAGTGGAGGATAATAAAATCAACCAATTAGTAACGAAAAAGATTTTATTAAAATGGAAAACGAAAGTAGATATAGCTGAAAATGGTCAGATAGGGGTTGATAAATTTAAACAAAACCATTACGACCTTATCTTAATGGATATAGAAATGCCAGTTCTAAATGGCTTTGATGCTACCAAACAAATACGAGCTTTAGAAGATACGGATTGCTCTATCCCTATTATTGCCGTAACCGCCTCCGCAGTGACTGATATCGTTCGGCAATTAGAAACCTATCAGTTTACAGACTTGGTGATGAAGCCATTTGAACCTAAAGAATTATATAATAAGATGTTGGAGCACTGCACTGAGGCAACTAAAGTTGTTTAAAAGGAAATATTATTCGAAGGTCATTGATTCCTAACACCTCTTCTTTCAGCTACAATCGGTACTAAAATATACGAGTGTGTAAAGAATTGGGGGAAAACACATATAATGTTGACGAATTTACCACATAGATACATAGTTCACATAGTATTACTCCTT
>JALZWC010000499.1 GCA_023300255.1 Saprospiraceae bacterium
ATATCTTCGCCATTCGGTTGTTCTAAATTTAAAATTAAACTATCCTTTATAGCGGGTAACTTATCTAAAACACCATATATTTCGGCGGTGCCAATGCGAATGCCGTTTCGATTTAAAGTTGCGTCCGAGCGACCTTGGATGACTAAAGAACCATTTGGGTGAATATTTATCCAATCGCCATGCCGCCACTTTCCAGGGTATTCTTGAAAGTAACTTTGACGGTACCGTTCCTTATTAGGATCATTCCAAAAGTAAATAGGCATACTAGGCATCGGTTCCTCAATCACCATTTCTCCCAAAACCCCTTCTACACTATTGCCAGCTTCATCATAACCGTATAGGGCGGCCCCTAAACATCGAGATTGAATAGAGCCTTTGTATACAGGGAGATAAGGATTACCACCAACAAAAGCTGTACAAACATCTGTTCCTCCACTCATAGAACACAACCAAATATCTTTTTTAACCGACTCATAAATCCATTCAAATACTTCCGATGGTAAGGGCGCGCCCGTGGAACCAATAGACCGTAATTCAGATAAATTAATGGTGGAAGCAATTGGTAAATCCGCTTTCATACAAGCAGTCAAAAAAGGGGCACTTACCCCAAAATGATGTATGGGTAAATCTCCCGCTAATTTCCATAAAGTCATCATATCTTTATAGGCAGGACTACCATCAAAGAGGACAGGAACTGCTCCTAACAGCATAGTTGATTGCAATAAATTCCACATCATCCAACCAGTAGTAGAAAACCAAAAAAAGTGTTCCCCTTCTTTTATATCGTTATGAAAAGCACCGTATTTATATTGCTCTAATAAACATCCACCATGAGAATGGGTGATCGCTTTCGGTTTGCCCGTTGTGCCTGAAGAATACAATACCCACATCGGATGATTAAAGGAAACAGTAGTAAAAGCCAAAGGACTATCTAATTGAATATTTTCTATAATCGTATCCCACGCTGTGCTATTTTTCAAGGCTGCATCTTTATCCAAGTAAGGAATAAAAATGGTTTGCTGTATGCTCGGTATCGCTGCACGAATATTTTCGACTTCCCCCATACGACTATATCCTTTTCCGTTATACTGATAGCCATCTACTGCAATTAATAATTTGGGTTGGATTTGTGTGAAACGTTCAATAACCGTCGGTTCTCCAAAGTCGGGCGAACAGCAAGTCCAAACTGCCCCTAAAGAATTCACCGCCAAAAAGCAAGCCACCGCTTCTGGAAAATTAGGCAAATAGCCCGCCACACAATCTCCTTTCTGAATGCCTTGCTGCTGCAAGAATTGTTGCATCGCTTGTACTTGCAAATGCAAAGTCTTCCAACTAACTGTTTTTCTTTCTATTTCATTCTGAAATATTAATGCAGGTCGTTCTGTGGATTCTTGTCTAAAAATGTGCGCCGCATAATTGAGGCTCGCCCCTTCAAACCACTTTGCATCGGGCATGATGTCCTTAACCAAAACTTGCTCATAAGGTGTTTCAAATTCCACCTCAAAATATTGTGCGATACTTTCCCAAAATTGAGCAATTTCTTTGGTAGACCAGGTCCACAGTTCTGCATAATCAGCAAAAAATACCCCCTTCTCTTTTGCTAGCCAATTTTCAAATGCTTTTAGGTTGGAATTTTCAATAAACGTTGCTGTGGGCTGCCAGAGTATTTTTTGTGCTTGATTCATAAGTTTATCGCTTTAAACGAATATATTGGCAATATAAAAAAAGTGTGGGAAAGCGTCCATCTTGGCGCCAACTTTATTTATTAATGGTCCTTACAGTTTTTTATACTAATGGACATTTTATTTGGACACAGAGTTCACAAAGAAAACACAGAGCACACAGAGCACACAGAGCGTTCTAACTAATTAGTTTTTAAGCCAGCTACCCGTCTAACATTGTTCCTTACAATTAAGAAGTTACGGAACTATTGTATGGGCAATCCCTTGTGGTTGCCCTACTTAGCAGGGGCAACCACAAGGGATTGCCAATACTGCAAACTAAACTCATGGAACAATCTTAGGCGGGTAGCCTTTAAGCCTTTGTGTATTCTGTGCTTGTTCCGTGTGCTCTGTGTCCAAATAAAATGTCCAGTAGTGTATTAAACTGATGAAGCGAGAGTAGAGATATATTTCGTATAAAAAGCCTAACTATCCAACCCCCATGCTAAAACTCCCCTCAGAGACTAGACCTTTCTACCTCTGGGCAAAAGCCTTTAAAATATAGGAATTGTGGAAAGGCAAGACATTTGAGACAATAGTTCATATATTATGTGCATATTTGAGGCTTGTATTTCTATGGGGCTGTATATGTAAATACTTTTTAAAAGAAAATTAAAAAAGAGAGATGATACACGATTTCTTAAAATTCATTTTCACTTCTGCCTTAAGTATATTCTTTAAAGAGTATAAAGTTATCAATAAAACGGATATTCCAACCGAAGGTCCGTTGATTGTGGTGTCCAATCATCCTAGTACTTTTATGGACCCAATTATAGTCTCCAACTTACTTAAACAAGATGCTCATTTTATAGGGAAAGGCACTTTATTTAATTCTGTTTTCAAGAATTGGTTTATGCGGAATATCGTCAAAGCGATTCCAATTTATCGCAAACAGGATAATCCTGAAAAAATGGAAAGTAATGATGCCATTTTTGAAAAATGTTTTCAATTTCTAGAAGAAAAAGGCACCTTAATTATTTTTCCAGAAGGTACCAGTATTAATGAAAGAAAATTACAAGATGTTAAAACTGGTACTGCAAGAATTGCTTTGGGAGCAGAGGCTAGGAATAACTTTCAATTAGGGGTAAGAATTCTATCTGTCGGTATTAATTATAGTGATGCCCCTAGTTTTCGTTCGGATGTATGGGTGAATGTAGAAGAACTAATTCAGGTAAGTGATTATCAAGTCGCCTATCAGCAAGATGATAGAGCAGCCGTAAATCTACTAACCGATAAAATCCAGAAAAATCTGGAAAATAATCTCATCATTGCAGATGACGAACAAGAAGATGAATTCATCAAAAATGTAGAAGCCATTTACAAAAACGAAATAGTTACCCATCTTAATCTCGATCCAAAACTACATGCTTTTACCCTTACTAAAGGGATTCAAGAAGCCGTGAATCATTTTGAAGATTTAGATAATATTTGGTTGGAAAAATTGCAAGAAAAAGTAGCCACCTATATTAGAAGATTAAGCAACAATAATTTAGAAGACCGTTTTTTGGCTAGGAATAAAAAGGAGGAAAAAAATATTTTTTCTGATAGTATATTACGCCTCTTTTTTCTTGTTATTGGCGCACCACTTTATATCTATGGCTTACTTACGAACTATCTTCCATATAATATACCTAATAGGATAGCAAAAACTTTAACGAATGAGGAGGAGTATATTGGACCAATAAAAATGACTGCTGGAATATTTACCTTTTCCGTCTTTTATAGTTTACTAGTCTTTTTATTCCAACGTTTTATTGCACAGGGCGATTGGTGGTGGACCGTCTATTTTGCAGCTAGTTTGCCAATAGCAGGTTTTTTTGCTTTGCTTTATGCACAACGCTATAATAATTTCATGACGCATGGTCGCTTGATTGCTCTCTTTTATCAACAACCTGAACTTGTTGGAGAATTATTACAAGAGAGAAAATCGATTATTAAAGATTTAGATTGGGCAAAAGAGCAATATTTGAAGAATGAATAGAATTAAATAAATTGGGCGATTGTATATATTCTATTTTTTTAAACAATGGAGATAAATGCTTGTTAGAAAGAAGGATTCGGAGATATAGTCGTGAAACGTGTAGAATAGGTTTTGAGTTAGCCTTTACTAGGTTTTGAAAAAAAAATAGATACGCCATACTTTTATAAATAAAATAAAATTTAAACATGTCCCTTCCTTCGTTATTTGATAATTTAAGACTTCCTGTCATTGGGTCACCTTTATTCATTATTTCAGGTCCTGAGCTCGTGATAGCTCAATGTAAAGCTGGAATAGTAGGATCTTTTCCTGCCTTAAATGCAAGACCACAAGCTCAATTGGATGAATGGCTTCACCAGATCACAGAAGAATTAGCAGCTCATGATCGAGATAATCCTACTCAACTTGCTGCACCATTCGCTGTCAATCAAATCGTTCATCGTAGTAATAAGCGATATGAAGAAGATATGGTGACTTGTGCAAAATGGAAGGTACCCTTAGTGATTACTTCACTTGGTGCAAGAGAAGATTTAAATGTAGCTGTGCATGAATGGGGAGGCATTGTATTACATGATGTCATCAATGATCGCTATGCACATAAAGCAATAGAAAAAGGGGCAGATGGACTAATTCCCGTAGCTGCAGGAGCAGGGGGACATGCAGGTACGCTTTCGCCATTTGCCTTAATACAAGAGATCAGAGCTTGGTTCGATGGACCAGTAATTTTATCGGGCTCTATTGCTTCTGGAGCCGCTATTCTGAGTGCCCAAGCTATGGGCGCTGATCTGGCTTATATAGGTAGTGCCTTTATAGCAGCTAAAGAAGCAAGAGCTAGTGATGACTATAAGCAAGGCATTGTAGAAGGCAAAGCGGACGATATCGTTTACTCCAATTTATTTACAGGGGTCCACGGTAATTATTTAAAAAAATCAATAGAGAATGCTGGATTAGACCCTGCTAATTTACCAGAGAGCGATAAAAGTAAAATGAATTTTGGTTCTGGCGGTAATACCGG
>JALZWC010000500.1 GCA_023300255.1 Saprospiraceae bacterium
TTAAAATGGCTTCTTTTTCCGCTATTTGTCTTTAAAAAAATCTTACGTAGCTAGGCTATGTGCGACTTTTTTAAAACTAACTAGCAAAAAAATAAGCTCATTTAAATTGTCATCTTATTTATGTCCGACTACTTACTAGTTAATTCTTAGTAAGAATTGGGATAGCAGAGGTGAAAATAATCCAGAGTTGGCAAAACTATAATAGTTAGTCTCTTAGACTTTGTAAAGGGAAATATCCGATATTCAAGAGCAACTCTCATAAATCAGAATAATGGATTTATTCTGTTTTTATCAGTAATAAAAAAATAGTCTTAAGTCTTTGATTATTAATTGTTTATACCCTATTGAATTAATGTTTTTTTTGGCATAGCCTTCGTTTTAACACTTACTAAATAGTATCAATTTACTTTAAAACCATACAAAAATAATGTAGAGCTCTATTCTAAAAAAGAATCTATATATTCTCTACTTTATCTTCTCCAAAACCTGTATAGTTTTAAATCATTTTTATGCAAAAAAAATACAATTAAAAAATGGAAAAAAAGAACATCATTAGTTGGGTAGCTAGAATTGTTGTAGCTTTTATTTTAATACAGACAATATTTTTTAAATTTACTGGTGCTCCAGAATCTGTTTATATTTTCAAGCAAATGGGAATAGAACCTTATGGTAGAATAGGAAGTGGCATTGTTGAACTAATTGCAGGAATATTACTTTTGATAACGAGAACAAGAGCAATAGGTGCTTTACTAGCTTTTGGAACTATCACTGGCGCACTAATATCTCATTTCACGGTACTTGGGATTGAAGTAAATGGAGACGGAGGGCTTTTATTTGCAATGGCTGTAGTCGTTTTTCTATTTTCGCTGCTACTACTTATTTTCCATAAAGAGGAACTGCCAATCATTGGAGATAAATTTTAATCTAATTCCAATATGATGGTGAGTATAATTACAAAATTTATAGGTACATTCGGGCTTATTTTCCCATATTACAAATTAGACATCTAGATAACCTACTAATAATAAACTTAAACCTTCTTGAAAAAGAGGCTATTATTAACTTTTTAAAAAATACCTTATAATTAGAGCCGTTAGGAACGGGTCAAAAATTAGATTCAAAAAAATTAGATTGTTATTTTCGCCCTGTTTTTGTTGAAAAGCTGATGTCCTACATCAGCTATGCCCGTCGGATCAAAGTCATTCGGGTTGGCTTTTGCTTTAACAGTGACCAAACTAACTTCACCAATACTTTTTTCTGCATCTATTTCTGCCATGTTCCTTTGAAAACTAGTTATTTGAGATAAGCAATTATTAACAGTGTCAATTCAACTTATGAGAAAAGTAATTTTATACACCTCATTAATTATAACCTTTATAATGGTACAAAGTTGTGCTAATTATAAACTTAATTATTCTAAAGAAAGTGAAAATTGGGAACAAGAGGAGAAGCCCAATCCATCTGGTGAATTAACACATAGAATGTATCTCATCGGAGATGCTGGAAATGCTCCATTGGGTGGAACAACTAATGTCCTAAAATATCTTAAAAAACAATTGGCAGATGAGTCTGAAGAGAGCTCGATCGTTTTTTTAGGAGATAACCTTTATCCAGGTGGAATGCCCCCAAAAGGAGATGAGGCTGACCGTCAATTAGCGGAACACCGACTAAAAATTCAATTAGACATTTTAGACGACTTTAACGGAACACCTTATATCTTGCCTGGTAATCATGATTGGCGACTAGGATTAAAAGGATTGAAAAGAGAAGAAAAGTTTATAGAAAAATATCTTAATAGAGATGTAGCAGACGAAGACGATTGGAATAATTATTTTCTTCCTGATAATGGCTGTGCGGGTCCAGAAATTATTGAAATCAATGAAAATTTAGTTTTATTGATTATTGATTCTCAATGGTGGCTGGCCGATTGGGATGTAGAACCTACTATTAATGATGGCTGTGAGGTGAAGAACAAATTTATGTTCCAGTTTTTAGTAGAAAATGCACTTAGAAAACACCGACGGAAAAATATAGTAGTAGCTATGCACCACCCATTATTTACCAATGGACCGCATGGAGGTAGTTCTACTGTAAAAGAGCACATTTTTCCCCTTACTCAATTAAACCCTGATTTATATGTGCCATTGCCTGGGATAGGGACTGCGGCCGCTTTTTTAAGAGGAGCGATAGGGACTAAGCAAGACGTTGCTCATCAAACATACAAAGACTTAAAAAGAGCATTATTGATTAGTGCAAAAAAGAATGGAAGTTTCATTTTTGTAAGTGGGCATGAGCACAACCTACAATACATGGAAACTGAGCAACAGACTTTTATCGTAAGTGGTGCGGGGAGTAAAGAAAGCCCTTCTCGAATTGGCAACGGTGCCCATTTTGCTTATGGAAAAAGAGGATATTCTACTTTAGATTTTTACGACAACGGACAGTCTTATTCAAGTTTCTGGGTGCCAAGTGAAGATGGCACATCTGCGGAACTAGTTTTCCGAAAGAAATTAAAAGATAAAATAATGCCGAGTGAGGAGACCATTCCTTCCGACTTCCCGATATTTGAAAAGGGCTTGGATTCTATCAATATGGCCGTTTCAAAAATTGAATCAGGAAAAATTGGGTTTGTACATAAAGTGTTGTTAGGAGAACATCATCGGAATGTCTATCAATATGATTATACATTTCCAGTACTAGACCTTGGCAAATTTAGAGGTGGGATGACGCCTATCAAAAGAGGTGGAGGAAATCAGACGAATGGCTTGAGGATGGTGGATCCTGATGGTAAGCAGTTCGTAATGAGAGCGATGACTAAAGATGCCTCCAGAACACTTCCTTTTCCGTTTAATAAAATGACAGCGGCTAAATATTTAGCAGAAGATAATTTCTTATCGACGCATCCATTTGCACCAACAGCAATTCCTCATTTGGCAGACGCTGCTAATGTTTACCATACCAATCCAACGCTATATTTTATTCCTAAACAACCAGCATTAGGAATTTATAATGATGAATATGGAGGAGATGTCTATTTGGTGGAAGAACGCCCAGCTGGAAGTTGGGAAGGTACAGGTAATTTTGGAGATTCTAAAAAAATAATAGGTACACCAGATGTTGCTGATAAAGTAGTTGATAATCATAAACACTTTATAGATGGGGAGTGGGCTTTACGTTCCCGATTATTTGATATTATCATTGGTGATTGGGACAGACATGATGACCAATGGAGATGGGCTAGATTTGATAAAGAAGATGAAAAAGGTGGAGACGTTCATAGATTATACCGCCCTATTCCAAGAGATAGAGATCAAGCCTTCTCAAAATATGATGGTGCTTTTATTGGTTTTGCGCGTTTATTTATGCCTTTCTTACGTCAACTTCGAGTATACGGCCCTGAAATAGATAAGATGAAATGGGTGCATTGGAGTAGTCGGAATTTTGACCGTTCTTTTTTAAATGAAATGGAATGGGCAGATTGGCAAGAGCAAATCAAGTTTCTGCAAGAAAACATGACTGATGAAGTCATTGAAAACGCTTTTGATGCTTGGCCTGGAAAAGTAAAAGAACTAACAGCAGGACATATTATTGAATCAGTCAAAGCTAGAAGGGATAATTTGGATAAGATTGCCTATAAGTTTTATGACCGTTTATCCAGTGCTGCAGATGTCTATGGTACGGATAAAAAAGAAATATTTGAAATTGACCGAATTAGTGAAGGAAAGGTAAAAGTGAGCGTTTGGGCAGCTAATAAAAAAGGAGAAAAAAAGCACCAATTTTTTGAGCGGACTTATACTAGCGATGTTACTAATGAGATTGATATTTATGGCGTTGGAGATGATGATATATTTACGGTAACAGGAGAAGTTAGTAAAAGTATTAAAATACGTTTGATTGGAGGACAAGGCAAAGATGTCTTCACTGATGAGTCTCATGTAAAAAGTGGTTCTGCTAAAACTTTTGTTTATGATGATTTAAAAAAGAGTAACGAGGTAGAACTTGGTAAAGAAGCCAAAGATAAACGAAGTGACCATAGAGAAAAAAATATCTATGACCGAAGGGCAACACATTATGAGACTGATTTCTTTGTGCCACTACCTATTATTGCATCTAATCCTGATGATGGATTTACACTCGGAATGGCGGCACTTTGGACGACTTATTCTTTCAAAAAGAATCCTTATTCAACGCTTCATTCATTTAGTTTGACACATGCTTTTGATACCAAAGCATGGGCTTTTAATTATGAAGGAGATTACCTGAATGTTTTTGGTCATGGAGATTTATATTTAGAAGCTAGAGTGCATAATTCCTCATATGCTGCTAACTTTTTTGGTTTAGGTAATGATACTAGAAACGAAAACGATATTGATTTTTACCGAACTAGACAAAGTCAAATTCATATATTCCCGGCTTTTAAAAAGCGATTAGCGGGTGGCTCAGGTAATTTTAAAATAGGGCCTCTATTTGAATTAAGAGATTTAGAAGCAACCGAAGATAGATTCTTGATTACTGAATTTCAAGAGAATCCAGAGGATGATTTATATAGACAAAAATCATTTGCAGGTGCAAAATTTAATTTTGAATTTATCAATCTTGATAATTATATAGTACCACATAGAGGGATTGAATTTGATCTTGATCTCGAATTTCTAGGTGGATTGAGTAATGATGCAACAGATTTTGGAACAATCAGAACATCTTTTGCATTCTTTCAAAGTTTAGACCAGAAAGAAAACTGGGTTTTTGCTTCTAAATTAGGATTTGCTCATAATTTCGGTAATAATTTTGAATTTTATCATGCACCGAATTTAGGTGGTAAAGAAAATTTAAGAGGGTACCGTTCAGAAAGATTTTACGGAAAAACATCGTTCTTTCAAAACATAGATTTAAGAGTTCGGATGTTTAGTAGTTATAATAAAACTTTACCTTTTACTTTTGGATTATACGGTGGATTTGATCATGGTCGAGTATGGGAAGAGGAAGATACTTCTGATAACTGGCATTATAATTACGGTGGTGGTTTCTGGATTGCTCCTGTTGATGTATTGACCTTTTCTTTTGGCGTTTTTAAACCAAGAGAAGACTTTGAGGAAAGCACTCGATTTACTTTTAAATTGGGAATGGGTTTTTAAAAATCAAAGAAAATCATAGTTGAATAACTTCAACTACTAGCTTCTAATAATTGAATAAAATATATTAATTACCCGATGAATTAGTAGAGATAGAGATTAGTGTTTATATTAAATTTTTTGACAAGTTTATCTAGTTGGTTGACATTGCCACAAAGACACTAAGACACAAAGCCAGTTATACTTGATGTTCTTCGTATCTTAAAAATAAGAAGTGTCAACTACTTTTGTGGTTTGGATAAACTTGCCAATTTTTTCCTTCACTTACTATAGGCAGTCTTCTTCTAATAGAATGTTTACTCGGAAATGGAATAAAAATCATTACTTTAAATGGTGTATCTAAAAAATCATCAAAATATACCGATCTAATTTATACTTAAAAAGTAAAACCTTCAATACAAAATGAGTAAAGAATATTCTGAAAAAGAAGAAGAAAAACTAATAAAGAAAGAGGAAAAATTAAAAAAGAAAGAAGAGAAGAAAGAGAAAGAGCGACAGAAAAAGCTGCAGAAAATGGAAGATGAAGAGCTAATGAACGCTCTAGCAGTCGATGACGTAAAACTAAAGGCACTTAAAAAGAAACTAGCAAAAGTTGAAGGTTATCCAGAAAGAGGTATTGAAACTTGGTTTCGATTGGCCTCTAAAAACCTATACACTAGAAGGTCAATTGTAGATACAAAGTCGAATATACTAATCACTGTAAATGCGATTATGATTTCTGCGATTATGGGTAGTTTCTATCCACGCTTGAGTGAAGACGCGCATCTTATCTATGGCATTGTTCCTATCGTATTAGGTAATCTAATTTCAATGGTTTATGCAATTTTGGCGACTCGACCAAAAATTGGAACAGGTATATTTTCAGATGCTGATGTCCGAGAAGGAAAAGTTTCTCTAATGACTTTTGATGATTATTATAAAATGCCATTAGAAGTTTATGAAAAGGCAGTAGAACAAATGATGCAAAATGGCGAGTTTTTATATGACACGATTAAAGTAGACCTTCACCGTTTGGGGGTTGATTTAAGTCATCGCTATAATAGTATTAGGATAGCTTATAATATATTTATAATCGGTTTGATAATTGGACTTTTTGCTTTTAGTTTATGTCATGTTATGTATTAGATGGAACTAAAATACATACTACTATACATGTGAACTAGAACAGAGAGCAGAGAGCAGAGAATAGAGAGTAGAGACAGATTTCGTTTACAAACAACGAAATTTGGTCATTTTTTAAGCGAAATTTATCTCTATTCT
>JALZWC010000501.1 GCA_023300255.1 Saprospiraceae bacterium
GTATCGTCTGGCTGTTCTATTAATTCCGTTTTAAAATGACTGATCAATTCTAGTGGAAAAGCGGTGCCGCTATGTGGAACGCTGACTAGAATTGGGACTCTTTTTCCAACTGGTGGAACTATGGTGTAATTTTGCTCTATCATGTATTTTTTGTCTGAAAAGACGAAAATAATTCTTGTGACTGTTCAGCACACTCGCAAGAACTCCCCCCAAGGCTTAGTCTCTTTCTGCATCTAGGCAAAAGCCCTCTCTCGTCTTAAAAAGAGGGAAGAGTCGTCTACGAAGGAAGATCTCCCTTCGTAGACGACTCCCTCCCTTTTTAAGGGAGGGCTGGGGAGGGTTCCCTACGAATGCTGAATAGTTACAGATTGTTTTGCATTTAATAACTCAAACCCTCCGCCTTCATAGCCCGCCGATAATTCATAGCTACCGCATCAAATTTCAAATGTAATTCTTGCGCAAAATCAAAAGGCACTTGTTCTGGTCGTTGCGATTCCACAATGCGTTTGTCTTGATCAAAAATAACCTGTTCAAAATTTTGTAGTACCGTATCTGGTTCTTCTAAATCATAATTTCTACCAATAATACAATAGCCTCTACATTTATTTTCACCCATTGGCTGAGAAACAAAAAAGTAGACCATTCCTTTTTCCCCACCCCAACCTAAACGCAATACAATCGTGTAGGGCAAATGTAAGCGGTACACACTACGTCGTTCAGGTTTCACAACATCTTCATTTGCGAATATTGGAAATTCATCAGAATTTTGAGCTTCGGGTCGAACGACAGAATAATGTAATACGGCACCATCTCTATGTACTTTATAATCTGGCACTTCTGGTCGTTCCTTGTCTCCTAATAATCCTGGATGCACCCACGGAAAATGACCGAAATCTGTAAAATTTTCTACTTGTCTGGACGCATCACTTTTCCAATTAAAGGGACCTGTTTCTACTAATTTATGTGACCCATCTTCATATTCTGGTATATCCGGTAAAGGATATACAGGGTCTTTTAAAGCAACCCAAACCAATCCAAATTTTTCTTGACAATGATACGTAGGCGTCTTAGCCTTTTCAGGTATCTGCGTTTCTGGCGCTTGTGGAATAAATACACAGGCTCCCTTCTTATCATATTCCCATGCATGATATGGACAGACCAAGCAATCCTCTTTTACCCAGCCTAAAGAAAGTGCCGTTCCTCTATGTATACATAAGTCTCTCATTGCATGGGTCGTACCATCACTACTTCGCCAAATAACAATCGCTTGATCTAATAAAAAAGTGCCATAAGGCGAATCTTTTACTTCTTTACTATAAGCTACTGGATGCCAACAAGCAAATATTTTTTCTGGAAATTTCATTACTGTAGTTTTTTCGTTTTGAATATTTGTAATTATACTCTAAACAGGATAAAGTGCCGAAAATAGCGCAACTAGATATACGTTCTTTTTTCATTGAAAAAAAAGAACCAAAAATTCTAGTCCAAAAAAACTCGCTCCGCTCAAACAGTTTTGGACTAGCCATCCCCCTTAAATGTTGACCATTAAACGTTAACAACGACAGTTTCCAATTCAGTCTTTTATCCTTTTTAAAGTATATTTCAATGGATAATTCCGATGCTCAACAATTAAAAAATAGTAGCTAAGCAGCTTCATTACCAAGCTCACAATACGACTTTTTGGAATAATCTCTATTGAAAATTTTAATAAGTTTCAAATAAAGTTTCAAAATCTGTTTTTAATACTTCACCAGTAAGCTGACTAGCTTTTTCCGCAATGGCTAAAATTGTTTGGTTTTCAATGATGGTAATTGCTTTTTCTATATCATCTGCAAAGACTCTATCTTCTTCTGCATGAGTGATTTCTGATCTTACATACGTATGAATGGCTTCTAATATGGCACCTGATTGTAAAGGCTTATGATAATCAAAAGATTGTGCCGCACAAATTAATTCTATCGCTAATATTTTTTCTACATTTTCTATAACAGACAAAGCCTTTCTACCTCCAATAGAGCCCATACTAACATGGTCCTCTTGTCCCATGGAAGTCGGAATGCTATCCGCACTAGCAGGGAAACACAAGCCTTTATTTTCACTCGCCAAGGCCGCAGTCGTATATTGTAACATCATAAAAGCAGAATTTAATCCTGCCTTTTCCATTAATAATTTTGGAACTCCTTTTGCCACCCCCATCAAGGAGAGGTAGGTTCGTCTATCAGATATATTTCCTATTTCTGAAGCAGCGATACAGGCATAATCTAAAGGAATTGCCAAAGGTTGTCCATGAAAATTACCGCCACTAATTGTTAGCGACTCATTAATAATAACGGGATTATCCGTCACCGAATTTAGTTCTACTTCTACTAATTCTTTTAAATGAAGCCAACTAGTACGTGACGCCCCATGCACCTGTGGCATGCACCGCAAGGAATATGGGTCTTGCACCCGATCACAATTTTCATGAGATTGACCAATTGCAGAATCTTGCAGTAATTGGCGAATTCGCTGTGCCACAT
>JALZWC010000502.1 GCA_023300255.1 Saprospiraceae bacterium
CGAGATTATTCAAGCGCAGATAAAAGACCTAAAATACACCAAGCGACACAAGATGGGCTTATTGAAAAAGTGCAACGAATGGTGGAACAAGGAACAGATGTAAATACTATTGATGAGTATGGACGGACTCCGTTGCATCTAGCCGCTGCAAAAGGGCACGATATTGATATGCGGGTATTGATCGATTTAGGTGCAGATATCAATGCGCAAGATAAGCAAGGTCGAACGCCTCTTATGTATGCTGCTGCTGATGGTAAAGGCAATGTCGCGGCTTTGTTGGTTTCTAAAGTGGCAAATGTTAATATTCAAGACGTCGACGGCAAGAGGGCTTATGAATGGGCCAAGTCTGGAGGGAATTCAGAACTTGCCCAATTCTTTGGTTTGATTACAGAAAGTAAAACACCAGCAGATATAAAAGAAAGCCTTAGCAATAGACAGAATCAAATAATTCAGAAAGAAGAGCAAAGGATCCAAAAAGAAATTCAGAAAGAAGAACAAAGAAGTCAAAAAGAAATTCAGAAAAACGGTCAAAGAGAAACAATCCATTTTTCAGGGGATGGTGTTCATTTAAGACAATTTGATATTGAGGAAAAAAATCAAGCCTTGTTGGAGGCTGCACGCAATGGATCTGTAGAAGACTGTTCGGTACTATTGAACAATGGCCATAAGGTAAACAATACGGATGATACAGGGCAAACGGCTTTGATGGTTGCTGCAAGTACCAACCGCCTCGACATCGCAAAATTTCTGATAGCGCAGGGGGCTGATGTCAATAAGCGTTCTGCTTCGGGATTAACTGCTTTGCATTATGCAGCGCTTGAAAACGGCGATCAAATGGCTCGATTACTTTTGAAAAATAAGGCAAAAGTAGATGCTTCAATGAGATATTCAAGTACTGATGGAAACTATACTAAGGAACCATTGGTGTGGGAATACATTGGGGCGACTCCCTTACTGATAGCTGTTGAATCAGGAAATGCAGAAGTCATAACTGTTCTAATTAATGCTGGTGCAAATAAAAATATTCCAATAATTAAAAAGAAATATAAGTTAAACAAAAATCGAGCGACCTATCTGTCAGTCAGTGAAGTCATGGGACTTGATGAAGATTTTTTGAAAGAAGTAGAATTACTAATTACTGATGATACATGGACACCTTATAAGCAGGCTTTACTCTTAAATAAACCAGAGATACTCACCTTGTTCTCAAAATAAAAACAATACACATGAGATATGTTTTAGTACTATTGGTACTGGCAATTGCTGGTAACCTCTCTGCCACCGCTTTGCCTGCTAAAGTCGATTTATCAGGACGAATCATTGATGCTGCCTATGATATACCATTGGAGTTTGCCACCGTCACAGTTTATGATAGGGAGCAGATGCTAGTAACAGGAGCGAGCACAGATAGCACAGGGAATTTTTTATTCCGTTTGCCTAAAGGTCAATATAAACTACAGTTTGAATTTATAGGATATGCGACAATAGATACTACACTTGAGCTTAGTTCTGATGTTAATCTTGGTGATATTAAAATGTCCAGTTCTGTCGTCGAACTCGAAGGAGTCACGGTGTCCGCAGAGCGCAGTAGACTAACCTTGAAATTAGACAAACAAATATTTGATGTAGGAGCAGATATTATCTCGCAAGGGGGCACGGCTAATGAGGTGCTAGAAAATATACCTACGATCAATGTATCGCAAGATGGTGCCGTCAGTTTACGTGGTAATGCCTCTGTGAAAATTTTGATTAATGGCAAGCCATCTGCGCTGGCCGATAACAATGCCTTGCAAGGCATTCCTGCATCTAATATAGCAAAGGTGGAAATTATGACCAGCCCTTCGGCTCGTTTTGAAGCATCGGGTAATGCGGGAATCATTAACATTATTCTTAAAGATACCAATGCAAAAAATTGGGGCGGTCAAGTGAGTGCTTCTATAGGCATACCAACAGATTATCGACTCAATGGAAGTTTTTCAAGAACGGAAAATAAGTTGACTTATTTTGGCAATGGTGGATTGCGATATTCCAACTATTATAGTACAGGGGAAGCCGAGCGTATTAGTCAATTGCCTAGTGGCATAGAAATATTACGAGAAGACTTAGACCAAGATCGAAATGATAAAGCTGGGCATATGTTTCTTGGTTTGGATTTTCGTCCAAAAGAAAAAACTACATTTAGTGCCTCTTATTCCCTTTATCATCAAACGAATGATGATCTATCTGCAATCAACTATACTTACAGCGATGATGAGGAAAATCTACAGCGAGATTGGCTACAGAGCTATGATTATTTGGAACCAGAAACTTATCACCAGATCGAAGCTTCTTGGGCGCAGGATTTTGCTAAAGAAGGCAATAAGCTTTTTGTTCTATTTCAAAATGATTTTTGGAAAAATGATGAACAAGAATTAACCATTGTTACGGAGCGTTTTCCTTCGATGTCTGAAGCCTTAGTATTGAGAACAGGCAATATTGAATCTAGCAATGATTACCTTTTGCAAGGAGACTATGAACAAAAGCTAGGAGCGCACGGGAAATTGGAATTTGGTCTGCGAGGAGAGATGCGAATCATTTCCAGTGATTATATTGCAGAAGAAAAACAGGGGAATGATTTTGTCGTTTTCAAAAATCTTGAAAATTTAGTAGATTATTACGAGCGCATTGCGGCTGTTTATGTGCAATATGCGTTTGAAAAAGATAAGTGGGGTATCCAATTAGGATTGCGAAGTGAGTATACCAATGTTAGAGTCGAAGAGGCGAAAAATGAAATTAGAGATATTGTAAAGTCTTACAATTGGGTATTCCCTTCAGCGACAATCAGTTATAAGTTTTCAGAAAAAATCACTGGTAGTTTGGGCTATAGTAAACGAATTCAACGGCCAAGATTTTCTCAATTGAATCCATTTGGTGGGATAGAAAATATAAATGAATTAAACTTTGGAAACCCGGATTTAGATCCAAGTTATAGAGATCACGTTGAATTGAAAATGCTTTATAGTGGAGATAAATTAACCATATCACCCTATCTTAATGTTCATTATATTGATGGATTTTA
>JALZWC010000503.1 GCA_023300255.1 Saprospiraceae bacterium
AAGGATAATTGTTGATACTTTGACTGAATTAAAGTGAAAAATAAGAGCAAAAGAAGCAGCATAAATTACGAAGTTATTTCATACACATTCCTAAGTGTCTTGGTACTTAAAATAGGGCATAGGGCTGCAACCCCATAGACCGTAAGGCTATTAGAAAATCTGCTTGATTATCAGATGATTGTATAGGAACTGGTGATGACAGAAATTTTCAAAGTAGCTGTCATCTTGCCGAGAACCCTAGATATCAGTCACTTTCCAAATTTCTACTATCAAGAGTCCGTTTCTTAGTATGCACGGGTATGGACACAGTTAGGAATGGTTTATTAAACAAGCCTAATCTTGTTTTGTAAAAATGCTAAAGTTTCGCAGAATATTTTCTCTTCTGGAGGTAGCTAGAGAGAGGAATTCTTGAAAAATCTCTCTATTCATTTATTTATCCGAGATCACTCCCCCCAACTCCCTCCAGAAGGAGAGAACATCCTACAACTGTACACTTTTGCAAAAACAAAGGTCTACGGTAGAGAATTATTTTTTTATAAAAGGAATACTTTTTATTCCCCCTTTTGCACTTTTTAATTCCAAGAAGTAATACCCCTTAGTCAAATTAGGTGGTAATATTAAAGATTGTAATGTTGTTCCAGCTTGTATCTCTCCTTGGAACAGTTGACCAGTTGATAGACCAATTGATTGACCTATCCCATTATGTATTGTTCCTGTCAAATAGGTAAGCTCTGATAAAACGAGTTGTAAATTGATTTGGTTATTCACCGGATTTGGGTAAATACTAAATCCCTCTAAACTATTAATGTTGTTGACTGCTGATACTATTTCTACTTCAGCTGATAAAGAGGTCGTGTAGATATCATCCCCTGTTCTACCACCATTATTATTGGCGTCATTGACGGCTAGATAAAAAGTGACTGCCCCAGCATCTATTTCGGGTGCTTTCCAATCAATTTCCCAGGCTGTTTGAGCCGAACCATCTGCTGTACTGGTAATGTAATTACGTCCACCTCCAGTTTTTTCTTGTTTATCATTTCCTTCTAAAATCCATTCACCTACATTATTGTCTTGGGCATCAAGTGCTACGATTTCAAATCCATTTCTTTCTACAACTTGAGCGCCGTCAATAGCAATAGTTACTTTATGTGTTTCGCCTAATTGGTAAGTTGTTTGGTCTTCATTTAATGTCAAACTAATAGTAGCGGAACCTGCATTAGGTGTAACATCGTGACAACTACTAGTCCCACAAGTTGTTTCTCCTGGGGCTCCTGTCCTGCCAGCAGGCGCACCAGAACGATTTCCTAACAAAACTAAGTAAACAACTAGTCCAAATAGGAATAAAGATCGAGTTAATAAACTTTTCATGATGAGGAGTTATATAGATAAACTTGTATAAAAATCACTGTAAGGGATCAGGAAATAAATAATCTACCATTCTGACTTGTCCTTTTTTTTGTAAAAAAACTTAAAAATGAAGCCGTAGCTCTGCTATGTCTTAATTTTGAAGCTTCTTTACAAGAAAAAATTACTGCGCCATAACTGGCAGGTTATTTAATTCCTGGTCCCTTATACCTAAATCATAGTAATTACATATTAGTGTATTTATATATGTTAGTATAAATATAATAATAAATAATTAAACAATCAACTATAATAGTAATACTATTACGATTAACACATTAATGCTACCCTTGATAACCTGTAACACAATAGAAAGAACTGAATTTTGGAATCTGCACCAGAAGGGACAGCCATAGACCAGAGAGACTCCTATAGTTATTACTAACAGTTAATTGTTTAGTAATAGGACGTTATAATTTATACACATCGACCTTAGGAGTAAGGTCTTATTAGAAATTTTAAATACTCAACACGGACTATTAAAAAAAGTTAAAAATACTAAAAGACTCTATGTTTTGATGATGATTTACAAAAAGAGGTTACGAACAGTAAAAAAAGCTACTTAATGGTTGAATAATAGCTGCTCAATAATTGTCGATTTTTAACAGCTTATCTTTTATTCCAACTCTTGACTCTTTGTCGAAAACGTTTTTCACTGAATTTCCACCTTCCTATATCTACTTGACTTTCAAGAGCTTCTTCTTCTTCAGGAGAGAGTAATTCATGAAAAAAGTCAATACCAGTGAGTGACTCTACTTCATCTACTGTAACAGCAAAGTTTGACAAATGTTTATCACTTACTTTATTATCTAGTATGAAACCAATCGCTTTAGTTTCTGGTTTCGTAAGATCCAATAATACTTTATAATAGGTTCTCGGTACACTTACTTGATTTCTACCTATTTCATCTATAGAATTTACTGTTAATACAGGGCCAGTTACTACATATAAATGTTTGTATTTTTTTGCCCACTCCCTAGTGTTTTCTTCTAATTCTCTCCAAATACCCCCATTAAAATTTCTAATCTGAGGGCTCATGTTGCTCATGAAAAAGGTTTCTGACATAGCCGTTTTATCAAAATTCATATCTCCCGCAGGGACTAAATGACCACGATCGTATCCAGATCGTTTATAATCGGAAGGGTAGGCTGATCTAGTTTTTACTTTGGGATCTGGTCTGAAGTTATCAGACCTACCTACTCCTTTTCTTTGGAATTGCTCTTGTTTTAATTCATATGCGACCCATTCCGGTTGCTCATGTTCTTCAGAATAAGACATCGTATAATACTGATGTTGAATAACTTGATTAGTAGTAGAGGTAGGTAAATAATTATTTGCACCGTTTTTTGAAGAAATACTTCCACCACCCTGTGTTTCCGTATAAGTTTCTTCTTCATAAGTAGACGAAGAATCTATATATTCAGTGGAGCCAGTCATAAAATAATACAGACCAGCAAAGATGACTATTAATAAGCTTGCTTTACTAACTGGTCCTATGCTGAATAAAGAATGATCTCGATTTGATGACATATTTTTAATTTCTAACTGTAGATGATTATCTTTTTTGACTCCTATAAGAGGATTGAAGTAACTACTCAAAGTGCAATTTTTATTTTATATCTGCTAGAATTTCCGTAAAAATTAATAAAAATGCCAATCAAGAACTAAATTATTGATTGTAAAATCAATAAGAGTCGACTATACAGGGACGAAGCTACCTTTAGCTTTGTAATAACCAAAAGATGCTATTACTCCGAAAAATTAAAAGACGAAAAACTTAATAAATTGAGTGTAAAACAAAGTAGGGGTAATTTTCATCTAATTGGCCCGGTCACTTCCAGTGGTCGGACCAGGCTGCACGTTTCATCCGACCACTGGAAGTGATCGAATGAATTAATTAGCTGCCCTAAGATTGTTTTACACTCTAATAAATTGAGAGTTGGCTTGATCATCGCAGCTCATTTATTGGTCTACACTGTTGGATTTACTGCTTTAGATAGTTCCAGAAAATTTGCCGTTTATATTGGCATTGTTCCTTTTGGGAAAACATCTGGAACTTCAATAAATGTTCCAGCCAAGGTAAGCGGTCGAGGCGATGCCCCTTTGAAATCTCTTTGAAAGGAGAAAAGAGCATCGCTCTGACCCTGTCTTTAGAAAAATGCTTTATCGTTGACTATATAAGGAGCGTAGCTTCGACCCTGTAAAAAGAGTATTAAAATAGCTTGTTATCTCTTTAGTAAAAGAGTCAAAATAACGGGAGCCATTATACTCGTCCTGCAAGCCCGTCCGCTTTGCGGT
>JALZWC010000504.1 GCA_023300255.1 Saprospiraceae bacterium
GATCTATACCAACTATCTTCTACACTAGTCCAAATCATATCCTTCAGCCGATCTTGTGTTGTTTGATGATAAGCCTGCATAGTTGCCGCTTTCACCTCTATTGCTTTCCAATTATCCTTTTCTAGTTTTTGAATGCATTGTGTAATATAATTCGCTTGAGCTTCACTCATTAAAATAATAGAATTATGGCCCAAATTGGTATTAGGACCATACATAATAAATAGATTAGGGAACTGATGAATCGTCATCCCCAGATAATTAATCGGGCCATCTTTCCATTGTTCTTTTATAGAAATTCCATTTTTGCCCTGAATATCCAATCCAAGTAAAAATGGATTAGTTTTGAATCCTGTGGAATAGACTAAAATATCTACTTCATAAGAAGTACCATCTCCCGCAACAACTCCACTTTTCGTAATCTCTTGAACCCCACCTGGTAGCAAGGTTACATTAGTTTGGGCAAGGGCAGGATAGTAGGTATCAGAAAATAAGACACGCTTAGCACCTAATGGATAAGTGGGCGTTAATGCCTTGACCATTTCTGGATCTTTGACATGCTCTTTAATATAGTTAACCGTTTGCCATTGATAGAACTTTCTTAAGAGCATACGACCTTTTTGCATCAATAGAAAGAGAGCGCCACCTAATAGCCAGATTTTAAGCCGATAGATTTTTAGTAAAATGGGGAATCGAGCGACTAATTTCTTTTCCCATTCTTTATAGGCTCGGTCTTGTTTAGGTAACATCCAATTGGCGGAACGTTGGAAAACGATTACTTTTCCTGCGGTTTTGGCAATTTCTGGAATAAACTGCACCGCACTTGCTGCATTGCCGATCACTCCAACCGTTTTTCCTGCCAGCGGAATATCATGATTCCATTGGGCAGAGTGCCAAGCATCCCCTTCAAATAGATCCTTCCCTTTAAAATTAGGTGTAGACGGATGATGTAATTGTCCAATAGCACTCACCAATGTTTTTCCACTAAAAAGATCCCCTTGTTTAGTTTTGACCTCCCAAAGACCTTGCGCTTCCTTCCATTTGGAGGAAATCATTTCCTGTTGAAATTTTATATGTGGGTAGAGGTCATATTTTTTGGCGACATGCTTAATATATTCTAGAATCTGTGGCTGCATAGACCACTTATATTTCCAATTGGCATTGGGTTCAAAAGAAAAACTATATAAGGCCGACGGAATATCGCATTCTGCACCTGGGTAGGTGTTTTCTCGCCAAGTACCTCCTACGTCCTTAGCTTTTTCTAGTATAATGAAGTTATGGATATTTTTTTCCTTTAGTTTAATGGCCATCGCCACTCCAGAAAAACCGGTTCCTATAATGATGCAAGATGGAATGTTGTTGGTCATAATGAGTAAATACTTAAAAATAATACAATTAACTACTTCAAAGTCTAATGTACTTAATTCTTCTTTACGAACAAGTCTAATAATATATTTTTTTAACTTATCTTCATGTCTCTTTAACCAGATAGTAAATACTTGTACAAAAAGTAAACTCCTATTTTAACCACATAAGTGAAGTAATAAGTATAAAGTAGTAAGTATGAAGTCGTAAGACGTTGACAGTCAATATTTAAAAAATCATAATGGTCTACTTTATTAGACTACTGGACATTTTGTTCACGCAGAGCTCGCAGAGGCTCACTAAACATAGAATTTCTCTGCGTACTCTGCGTGCAAAAAAACGCCTTGTTTTTAAAAATGTCCAGTAGTGTACTACTTTATTTATTTTTCTTCGCTAAGTACATAGGTCATATAGATTTACATGCTATGTGGCCTATGTATCTATGTGGTTAGGAAAAAATATTCTAGTTTTTATTAATAAAACACAATATGACTAAACCCGATAAGCCCATAAGCGAAAAGAAAAGATACTGGATGCGAACAACCGCATTGAGTGAGAAAGATCCACAAATTGGACAACTGATACCAAATAATGAGGTTAGAGAAAAAGCACTGGAGGAGGGATTGACCCTTGATCGAATCATGGGCGTCTATTTAGAAGAATATGCAGATCGACCTGCAATGGGAGAGCGTAGCTATGAGGTCGTGGCAGATCCAGTCACCAAAAAGAAGACGCGGAAATATTTACCTGCCTATAATACCATTACCTATGGAGAATTTCACGATCGGATCAAAGCCATTGCGATGGCTTGGCGGGTACACCCTCAGGTTAGCGTACAACCAGAGGAGTTCGTATTAATAATGGGCTTTGCGGATATAGATTTTGCTTCTTTAGATATGGCTTGTACCTATGCGAAATCGACTACGGTACCTGTACAAAGTAGTACTTCTGGAGCAGACCTCTATGAAATGGTGGCCAATATTGAACCTGTTACCATTGCGGCTACTTTAAAGGACTTATCCTTAGCGGTACAATTAGCAGTGAAACAAGATTCTATTAAAAGTATCATCGTTTTTAATTATGATGATCGAATAGACGACGAAAAGGCTATTGTGGCGGAAGCAAAACAGACCATCGCTGATTCCAATAAAGAAAAGCACCTGTTTTCTATTGACGAATTGATCAATTATGGAGAAGAACAGACTTGGTCTTACTTACCCGCTGATGAGAACGACTCGGAGCAAAGAGCAGCTATTCTTCACTCTTCTGGAAGTACTGGTAAACCTAAAGGAGCAGTCATTCCTAGAAAAGCACTTATTCAGAGTTGGTTAGGGCGAAAGACTTCTTTGCCAAGGGTTACGATGCATTTAGCGCCTTTGAATCATATCATGGGGCGAACTAATTTAATAAGTATCATGGGCTGTGGTGGTACGGGATATTTTACTTTACAACCAGACTTATCCTCTTTGTTAGAAGATATTCGATTGGCTCGACCTACCTATTTGTCTTTATTCCCAAGAATATTTGAATTGGTGCATCAGCATTATCAAAATGAAGTGGCTAGAAGATTTCGACAGGGTGAAGGGACTAGAGGGGAGATAGAAGAAGAAGTCAAAAAAGAAATGCGTTCTACCTATCTAGGGGATCGCCTGTTATGTATTGTATTTGGCTCTGCGCCGACCTCTCCCAAAGTGCAAGCATTTATGAAAGACTGCTTTGATGTTTTGATGGTAGAGGGATATGGGAATACAGAATCAGGTACGGGTAATATAACGATAGAAGATAAAATTAATCGAGCCAATATTATAGCTTATAAATTACGAGACGTTCCAGAGTTGGGGTACTATACTTCTGATAAGCCTTTTCCAAGAGGAGAATTATGTGTTAAAACTAAATTCGGTATCAAGGAATATTATAAACAACCAGAAGTGACGGCTAACCTTTTTGATGAGGAAGGCTATTCTTGTACAGGTGATATCGTAGAAGAGAGAGAACCCGATGTAGTGGTCGTGATTGATCGCCGAAAGGATGTACTAAAACTATCTCAAGGAGAGTATGTAGCGGTGGGCGTATTAGGTACCGTATTTGAAGCAGGTAGTGCGGTCATCAAGCAGATTTATGCCTATGGCAATTCGCAACGCTCCTATTTGGTAGCGGTAGTGGTATTGGAAAAAGATTTGCTGCATCAAGTATTAGGAGCTAATCCAACAGATGCTGCGATTAAAAATTTAATACGCGACGAACTAAATAAAGTAGCGGAGAAAGAAGAGATCAAACCTTTTGAAGTACCAAGAGATTTTATATTAGAATACGAGCCCTTCACACAAGCAAATGGCTTGTTGTCTAGTGTCCGAAAAAGATTGCGTCCTGCACTCAAACGAAAATATGGAGCAGCATTGGAAGCTTTATACGAACTAAAAGACAATGCAGATGATGATCGATTGGTCGCTTTGAAGGATCCTAATTCTACGCTAAATACCATTGAGAAATTGGTAATAATGATAGAAAGCCAATTGGGCGTAGAGGGTATAGACCCAACGCAACCAAGAAACTTTAATCAACTAGGTGGAGATTCTTTAGGCGCTTCTTTATTTTCTATGTCTATCGAAGAAGTGTTCGATGTACCTGTGGCAGCAGATGTGCTCCTTTCACCTACTGGTAATTTGCAGCAATGGGCGAAGCACATTGAAAGAGCCAAAGATGCTAGTGCTACTCAACTAATCACCTTTGCAGATATTCATGGGAAGGGCGCAAAAATAGTGAAAGAAGAGGCTATTCAATTAGAGCGATTTTTAGATCCTGCTCTTTTAAATAATGCGCCCAATTTACCGCTTGCTCCAAGCCTTCCTAAAACAGTTTTACTAACAGGAGCCAATGGCTATTTAGGACATATTGTGTGTTTGGAATGGATGAAGGAACTAGCAAAAAATGATGGCAAATTAATTTGTTTAGTTCGGGAAAATGATGATGCAGCGGCCTTTGAAAAACTGGCGAAAGAATACAAAGGATTAGATCCTGAATTTGAAAAAGCATTCCAACAATTTTCTAAAAGTAACTTAGAAGTATTAGCAGGTGATATTGCGCAACCTTCTCTAGGATTGAGTGAAGAAAACTTCCAAAGATTAACCACGGAGGTAGATAGAATTTGTCATGTTGCGGCTTTAGTTAATCATCGCTTAGCCTATCAACATCTCTTTGCTCCTAATGTGGTCGGTACTTCTGAAATTATTCGTTTGGCGATTTCGAATACTCGAAAGCCGATTGATTTTATTTCAACGGTGGGCGTATTTAGTTTATTAGACACCCCAAAGGATATTAATGAAAGCGCTCCGTTCCGACAAGAGATTCCATTATCAGATACCTATGCATCGGGCTATGCGACAAGTAAATGGGCGGGAGAATTATTATTAAAAAAAGCCAATGAGCGATTTGATATTCCGATCAATATTTTTAGGTGTGATATGATATTGCCGGACCAAGTATATAAAGGACAGGCCAACACTTCTGATATGTTGACGCGCCTTTTATATAGTATTGCGATTACTGGATTAGCACCACAATCTTTTTATGGAGATCGGAAAAGTGGACGGCGTAAAGTTCCTCATTATGATGGGGTACCAGTCGATATATTATCGAAAGCTATTGCAGGAGTACACGCTCAAGAACATAAAGAATGTAAGACCTATCATGCCTTGAATTATTTGGATGATACCGTTTCTTTAGATCGTTTTGTAGATTGGATTGAAAGCGCAGGCTATTCCATTAATCGAATAACAGATCATCAGGAATGGTACGAGCGAATGGATACTAAGTTGAAGTCGCTTCCAGAAGAGCAACGCCAACAATCGGCCTTAAATATTTTGATGGCGTATCAACAACCGCTTTATGGCGGACCTAGTTGGGTGGATTCGACTAACTTTAAAAAATTAGTAGAATCTTTAGATTCATTAGGTCGTTTACCGCATTTGTCAGAAGTGTACATTCATAAATATTTAGAAGATTTATCACTTTTGGGAATGATACCAAAGCCAAGTACAATGGCTACTTATCACCCTATTGTAAATAATGGAAATACTAATTCTCCGATTAAAATAAATGCGTATGCTGCATTAGAAGCCAAAGCAAAACTACAACCATTTACTTATGACTTGGGAGAACTAGGTCCGGAACAAGTAGATATAAGAGTGGCCTACTGTGGTATCTGTCATTCTGATTTAAGTATGATTGGAAATGAATGGGGAAATTCGCAGTATCCATTAATTCCGGGGCATGAAATAGTAGGGGAGGTAGTGGCTGCAGGTGCGATGGTCAAAAACATAAAAGTAGGAGACAAGGTAGGCGTTGGTTGGTTTTCAGAATCCTGCATGAGTTGCTCCCAATGTATGCATGGATCACAACATTTGTGTAGAGATAGAAAAACAACCATAGCAGAAAGCAATGGTGGATTTGCCGACTATGTGCGAGCGCATTGGGCATGGGCAATTCCTTTGCCAGATGGCATTGATATGAGTAAAGCGGGTCCTTTATTATGTGGAGGAATTACCGTTTTTAGCCCCTTGATGCAGCATGGCATTAGTCCTTTAAGTCATGTTGGCGTAGTAGGAATTGG
>JALZWC010000505.1 GCA_023300255.1 Saprospiraceae bacterium
CAGCAGAAGGAAATCCTCCAATGTCGGTCCCGCACCTAGATACTCGATATATGGATGGAAAGAGAGGATTATTGTTCGGACCTTATGCTGGTTTTTCTACCAAATTTCTAAAGAATGGTTCCTATTGGGATTTACCGCTTTCCTTAGAGTCTCATAACATTTGGCCCATGCTAGCCGCTGGTGTTCATAATATAGGGCTTACGAAATATCTGATTGAGCAAGTAACCCAATCAAAAGCAGATCGCTTTAAAGCACTCAAAGTTTTCTTCCCAGAAGCTAAAATGAAAGATTGGGAATTGGCGATTGCTGGCCAACGAGTTCAAATTATAAAGAAAGATGAAGAAGACGGTGGTGTGTTAAAGTTTGGAACAGAGATCGTTTCGGATTCAACGGGTACTTTAGCTGCTTTATTAGGTGCTTCTCCTGGCGCTTCCACCTCTGTCTCTATTATGCTGGATGTATTGAAGCAATGCTTTCCTGATAAAATGGCTAGTGAAAAATGGAAAAAACAACTGTGTAAAATGATTCCTAGCTATGGGGTATCTTTGGTTAAACATGCTGATCTATGTCGAAATACTCGGGCTAGAACTACGGATATATTGGAATTGGAGGCTTAATTTTTTTACGTAATTCCTTTAGTAACGGCAACTTAACAGGTTTACTAAACTTTTAAAGTTTAGTAAACCTTATTCCTATCCCAACCTTTACTCCAAACTAGCCTTCTAAATGGTTTATAAAGTTGAAATTAATGACAAATATTTTCCTGATTTAACTCCGCTATTTCGTACCTTCCCCAATGAAGTTATTTAAGAATCTATAGATACAGTATCGGCAAGTCATTGATTCCTAGACACTTCCCTTTTTAAACAAGCAGATTAAAAACTAATAAATTCTACGCTACGTGTCGGACACCTTCGAAGATGTTCGACACGTATTCCTACTCTTTGTTTATCTGATCCCCTACGAATATAAAAGACAACTTCTATGAAAATATTAAGAAATCTTATCTTAGGATTACTATTGCTCACATTCCTAGCAATCGGTGCAGCCTATGTCTATCTACAATCCTCCAAACCTACCTATGAAGGAGAAATCACACTACAAGGAATAGAAGAAGCCGTGGAAGTTTACTATGACGACTTTGGTATTCCTCATATATATGCCAAGAGCGAAGTAGATGCCCATTATACCCTTGGCTATGTACATGCACAAGATAGGTTATGGCAAATGGAATTGATGAAGCGATTAGGTAAAGGCAGATTAGCAGAAATCTTAGGGCCAGATTTGGTACAGATGGATCGTTTTTTCAGAACGATTGGCACCGGAGTAAAGGCTACAGAAAATGCGGAATTATTTGAAGACATTCCAGATGAAGATCCCGTCAAAAAAGCAACTTTAGCTTATATAGATGGGATCAACGATTATATTGAAAAAGGGGCCACTCCAATAGAATACCAGCTACTAGGTATAGAGAAAGAATCCTTTACCATTGAAGATACCTACGCTATATTTGGGTATATGGCATTTAGCTTTGCGCAGGGTTGGCGAACAGATCCTCTAGTTACGCGCATTCAAAATAAATGGGGTACTGCCTATTTAGAAGACTTAGATGTTCACTGGAATCCTGCGGCTCAGAAGATTCCAGTTTATCCAGCTAAAGATATTTCTTCTACGACTACCTCTTCCTCTTTTTCTACTAGTCAGTTAATAGAACAACTACCAGTAGCCCCTTTTATGGGAAGTAATAGTTGGGTCATAGGTGGACAAAAAACATCTTCTGGACAAGTCCTTTTTTCTAACGATACCCATGTAGGCTTCGCACAACCATCTGTATGGTATGAAGCGCATTTAGAATGTCCTGGTTATAGTTATTATGGTTATTTCTTAGCAGGAGTTCCATTTCCTGTCATGGGACATAATGAGTATCATGCAGTAGGTATGACCATGTTTGAAAATGATGATATAGATTTATATTTAGAAAAACCCAATCCAGATAATAACAATCAAGTATGGTTTAAAGATCATTGGGAGGATATGAAGATCAGAAAGGAAGTTATTACCGTAAAAGGAGCGGAAGATATAGCTTTTGAAGTAAAGACTTCCAGACATGGTCCGATCATCAATGAAGCGATAGCAGATGTAGGAAGTATGACGGATCAACCAGTAGCTTCTTGGTGGATTTACAATGAGTTTCCTGCCCAAAATTTACAAGCAACCTATGGCATAACACATGCTAAGACAATGGCAGAAGTAGAAGAAAATGCAGCATTAATTCATGCACCAGGTCTCAATTTAATGTATGGAGATAAAGAAGGAAATATAGCTTGGTGGGCAATGGCTCGCTTACCTAAACGAGCTAATTCTGTCAATTCAAAATTATTTTTAGATGGAGCTAGTGGTGCAGATGAAATATTAGGATACATTCCATTTTCTGATAATCCACATTCTATTAACCCTCCCGAAGGGTATGTTTATTCTGCTAATAATCAACCCGATACGATAGCTGATATTTTACATGATGGTTACTATATTCCAGAAGATCGAGCAAGCCGTATCGTCAATCTATTAGAGCAGGAAGACCAATGGGATATGGCACAAGCAAAGGCTATGATTCTAGATATAAAATCTCCTAAAAAAGCAAAAGTAGCAAAACGATTATTAAAGTTATTAGGCAATGAACCGTTTCAAGGAGAGAATGCGACTAAAGTCTTTGGGATACTATCTGCTTGGGATGGCGATTCTCAATTAGATGAAATAGCTGCCACTATTTATACAAAGTGGGATTATCTAATCATGGAAAAAACCTTTCAAGATGAATTGGGAGATGCAGATTTTACCACCTTTTTAATGACTGTTTTGGCAAGACGAAGTTTTCCTTTTTTAATAGATAAAGTAAATTCTCCTTGGTGGGATGATCAAACAACTACAGATAAAAAAGAGACTCGTCAAGAAATCGTTCGAACTGCGTTTCAACAAACACTAGCCGAATTGGAAGCCCAATTAGGACCAGATCCCGATCAATGGAAATGGGGGAAGGTGCATAGTATTACTCATCCACATATATTAGGGCAAGACCCTAACTTAGCTATGCTATTAAATGTAGGTCCATTCCCTGTTGTAGGAAATAACGAGGTTTTAAATAATATGGCTTTCCATCCTACTGCTAATGGATTATACAAAGTCAAAAGTGGTCCTGCAAAACGACGGATTATTGATTTTTCTGATACGGAACATTCTGTAAATATCTTGCCTACTGGTCAATCTGGTAATCCGATGAGTACCCATTATAATGATCAAGCAGATATGTTTGTTAATGGAAAATTTAGATTACAAAAAATGAATGAAGCAGAGATAAAAGAGCCTGGTAGTCGGAAGTTATTATGTGTGCCTCAATAAGTAAAGGAAGAATCATTCTACTTAGGCAAAGTGTAAGAATAAATTGGTCGTTTTAAGCTAGACATTTTTTCTTCTAAGGAATGCTAAAAAATT
>JALZWC010000506.1 GCA_023300255.1 Saprospiraceae bacterium
ATTAGTCGCAGCTATTCAGGTTGGAAGTGGTATTAGTACCAATATTACAGGTGTATTAAATAAGACTTTTTCATTGGGTACTATTTTTCAAACTTCTGCCTTGTTTGGTATTCTTACAGGTATACTTGTGTTATATCTTCATTTTTCTAAAAGCAAAGACCTTTCTATAAATAAATAATTAATGAAGAGAACAAAATAATTTGCCCCAGAAAACACAGTTATTTAATTCTCTTCACTTATCAGAATCAAACATGACTAAAGTAAAAAAATATAAAGGCAAAATACCAAATTTGACAACGGATCAAATGATAGAAGTCGATCGTTTAATGATGGAGGACTATCATATTGAATTGATTCAAATGATGGAAAATGCAGGTCGGTGTTTAGCTATTTTAGCTAACCAAGTATTTATCAAAAAGAATATCACAAAGAAGACAATCATTGTATTGGCTGGAACTGGTGGGAATGGTGGAGGTGCAATGGTTTGTGCCCGTAGATTGCATAGTTGGGGAGCAAAAGTAAAAGTTTTTATTACTGCTGCTGCGGATAAAATGACACCAATTCCTGCTCATCAATTAGGTATTTTAAAACGGATTGGTATTCCTGTATTGAATGGTGCAAATATAGCAACTGAAGAATCGCCTGATTTGATTATTGATGGAGTCATTGGTTACAGTATTAAAGGAGACCCTTATGGTGTACCAAAAGATATGATTGATTGGGCAAATAATCAAAAAGCGCCTGTTTTAGCATTGGATACACCTTCTGGTTTAGGTTTAACTACAGGAAAAGTACATAACCCAACTGTCAAAGCAACTGCAACAATGACTCTTGCTTTACCGAAGCAAGGATTGTTTGAAAAAGAAGCAGCTAAAGTAATTGGTGATTTGTATCTGGGAGATATTAGTGTACCTCCTAGTCTTTATGCAGAGGATTCTTTAAAGATGGATGTATCTAAAACGCTTTTTGCGGAATCAGATATTATTCTAGTAAATGAAAAGTCAGAACCAAAGAAGAAAAAAAAGGCCAAGAAAAGTAATAAATCTAAGAAAAGTAAGAAATCTAAGAATAATAATAAATCTAAGAAAAAAAAGAAATGACAAGCAAAGTGCTAAATTAATCTCTTTGCTAGATTCAAAATAGCAGACTTTACTCGTGCAGCAATTAATCATTTTTCAAAAAGAATTCCTCACTTTTATGCGGTGGGATGGGAGGTTTAGCTTTTCTAATTTTATAAAGAAAAATCAAAAAAACTAAGCCCTACTAATTCTACTTTGGGACTTTAGAATTTCTCATCGGACCACGCTAGTGATCCGATGAGAAATTTATCGCCGACCCTCCCCTCAATCGGATGACTAGCGTCGTCCGATTGGAAGGAATAGCCCAAAGTACAAAAGTAGAACTAGCTAGTTACTAAAAATCACAAATTAATAAATAGATGAAGAAATACGATTATATTATTATTGGTACCGGAGCAGGTGGAAGTACATTAGCGTATAAATTAGCGAAGACAGGAAAAAGTATTCTAGTTTTAGAAAGAGGCGATTTTATACCCAAAGAAGTAGATAACTGGAATCCTAGAGTAGTTTATACGGAAGGAAAATATAGAACTAAAGAAGAGTGGTTAGATAAAGACGAAAACGCTTTTGCTCCTTTTACTCATTATTGTGTGGGTGGGAATACAAAAATGTATGGTGCTGCTTTATTGCGAATGAAGGTGTCTGATTTTAACGTGGTGAAACATTATGGAGGAGATTCTCCTGCATGGCCACTTAGCTATGATGATTTTGAGACCTATTATATGCAAGCCGAAGAACTTTATCATGTTAGAGGAGAAAGAGGAATAGATCCTACGGAAGGACCAGCTTCCAAGCCTTATCTTTATCCTGCACTCGAGCAGGAACCGAGAATGAAAGAAATATATGAGGAACTACAAAAACAAGGATTGAAACCTTCCCCTATTCCAATTGGTGTTAGACTGCCAAAAGATAAGAAGACTAGAACTGCAAAGGTGAATCTTTCTTTATTTGATGGATACCCCGATCCAACAGAATCTAAAGCAGACGCTCACGTAATTGCTTTAAATCCTGCTATTAAGAAAAAGAATGTAACCTTAAAAACAAATAGAACCGTTGTTAGATTAGAGACAGATGCATCAGGGAAGCGGGTTGAAAAAGTAGTTTGTGTGACTCCTAAAGGTAAGGAAAAAGTCTATACTGCGGATACGGTAATTGTCTCTTGTGGAGCGATTAATTCCGCAGCATTACTACTAAAATCAAAGTCAGAAAAACATCCAAATGGATTAGCAAATTCCTCTGGAATTGTCGGTCGTAATTTGATGATCCATAATAATGGAACGGTTGTCGCTATTTCGAAGCATCCTAATACTTCCCAATTTCAGAAATCATTTTTACTTTCAGATTTTTATCATAATGCAGATGATTCTGAATTTCCTTTAGGTACCATCCAGTTAATGGGAAAAACAGATCCTGATACCTTGAGAGATGAGATGAAAGAAATCAATCCTGATAAGGTATGGGATATTGAAGATATAGCGAACCATAGTATAGACTTTTTTATAACTGCAGAAGATTTACCAAATCCAGAAAATCGAGTGACGGTTACCGATGCAGGGCAAATAAAATTAACTTATCAGGCAAATAACGAGGAAGCATACCGTCGCTTGAGAGCAAAGTTGGTTGGGCTACTAGATCATTTAGATTGTGAAGAAGGTTATTGTAAGGATACTGCTTATGCTGGTTTTAAATTAGGTGTTTCTGGTGTTTCCCATCAAAATGGCACTTGTAAATTTGGGACCGATCCTTCCAAGTCTGTTTTAGACCTTAATTGTAAAGCACATGACTTAGATAATTTATATGTGGTAGATAGTAGTTTCTTTTGTAGTAGCTCTGCAGTAAATCCAAGTCTTACTATTATTGCGAATGCACTTAGAGTGGGAGATCATTTGATTGGCTCGGATGAAGCGTAAGGATGAATTAGGGTAGTTTATTTTCCTTCACTTAGCAAGTAGGAGTTGATACAAGGGCTATTTGTTAAGAGCAAAAAGAGATAGCCTAAGTTACATACATGTTCCTTAGTTATTTTATCAGTCTTAGAAGTCCAAAAAATAAGAGGGCTAACGAACTTCATTTTTGACTTTCTAAGACTGGACTACCTAGCCAAGGCACACAGGTAGGAACTGGCAAGTCATTACATTAAAAAATCCAAAAAATACTAAAGGAGAAAGTATGACAAAGTTTTCAATGTTGATATGCCTTTTATTAGGTTTAAGTATAATTGGATGTGAACCAAAAGCAGTAGAAGAATCTGGAGAGACTCAGAAGGCCACACTCCCTACTCCTTATTCGTTTAATAAGCCTGATGAGGTGTTTGAATTACCGCTTAAGCTTAAAGAAATATCTGGCTTGGGAATTGATGCATCGGGACAAAATCTATATACCGTTCAGGATGAAGAAGGCATTTTATATGTTCTGCAAGCAAAAGATGGGAAAATAATTCAAGAGTACCCATTTAATAAAGAAGGAGATTATGAAGGCGTTGAATCTGCTAACGGAAGAATATTTGCTGTAAAAAGTAATGGAACACTTTTCGAATTATTAATTGCTGGCGAAAAACTTCAAGAAGTTATTAAGCATAAATTTTCTTTCTATAAGAAAAGTGATATCGAAGGCTTAGGTTTTGATCCCGAAACGAATTGTTTATTATTTAGCGCCAAAGGAAAAGAAGGAAAGGGAAAGGAATTTAAATCGCAAAAAGGGATTTATAGTTTTAGCTTAGATTCTATGAAAATTGATAAACATCCAAGTTTTACTATCAGTCACGAATTAATTAATGCCTTCCTAAAAACTAATGATTCCATTAAGAAAAGAGAAACACTAAAAAAACAGTTTAAGTCAGATAAGGAATTTATATTTGGCCCTTCTGGTATTGCCATCCACCCTATTACTAATGAGATTTATATCACCTCCTCTATAGGTAAGGTTTTGTTAGTTTTAGATCGGGAAGGTGCAATCAAACACTTAATTAAACTAAAAAAGAAAATCCACGAACAACCTGAAGGTATTTGTTTTGACCAAAAAGGAAATTTATATATTTCAAACGAAGGAAAAACAGGGAATGGAAAAATTTATAAGTTCTTTCCAAAATAAGTATTGAGCGCAAACCAAAATGCTTTTTAATATTAGACTTGCTTAAAAAGACACAACTGATTTATTTACAATTTATTGATTGCTAGCATCTTATCCGCAAATCCACTAAGAATTTTAAAACACTAATAATCAGTTCTTTAGATTTATGTTATTTCATTTTTCTTTACCACTCACGAATTAAAAACTGCCGTTAGGTGTACTTTCTTACAGGGCCGAAGCTACGCTCCTTAGGAAAAATTTCAAAATACCGTTTCTACAGACAGGGCCGAGGCGATGCCCCTAAAATATTGTAAAAGGAGCGTAGCTTCGGCCCTGT
>JALZWC010000507.1 GCA_023300255.1 Saprospiraceae bacterium
CCTTTTGCAGCGGCTAGATGCAACGGAGTCCGTCCATACTCATCAATAGTATTTACATCGGTTCCTAGTTCCACCATTCGCTGCACTTTTTCAATAAGCCCATCTTGTGTCGCTTGGTGTATTTTAGGTCTTTTATCTGCGCTTGAATAATCTCGTTTTTCGTATTGGTACTCCTCCCCTTCTACTTTATCGTGTTCATAATCTTCCGCTACTCCATCTAAATAATCTCGTGTAGCGTACTCGTCTTCTTCATCCGCATAATCTCTAGCGGTAGCTCCATAGGAATCGACCATTGAAGTATTTGCACCAGCTTCAACTAAAATTTTTACCGAATACAATTTACCTTCGGAGGCTGCATACATAAGCGCAGTTCGACCGGCAGCATCTTTTTTATTGATGCTTACTTTTTTTGAAATTAAGTGATCAATGATAGCTCTCTTATCTTCATTGGCAGCAATATGTAGCGGTGGTACGCTCTTACCAATTCCATCAATATTTGCTCCATTATCTAAAAGTAATTGGAGACATTCAAGTTTCCCTTCTGAAGCTGCCATGCTTAATGCTGTTGGACTTTGTCGCCCATTATAAAAATTAACTTCCGCACCAGCCTTTAGCAAATGCTTCATACTAGTCAAGGAACCTTCATCAGCAGCTTCAATCAAGGCCGTCCAACCATTGTAAGTTTGATTCACATCAGCTCCTTGTCTCAATAAATATTCAACGATTTCGTGTTCCTCATTACTCGTAGCCATCATCAATGGGGTGAAACCTTCTGATCCAACGCCGTTGATATCTACTCCAGAATTTACCAATGTTTTTACAAAGTCAAAATCACCTTCCTCACAAGCCATGACTAGCGCATCAACTCGCGTATCATCAAATCTTATTGGTTTCGCAGGTGCTACTGGTTTCGTAGGAACTGCTGGTTTCGCAGGTGTTACTGATTTCGCAGGTGCTGCAATGGGTAATTCGATCAAATCTACTACTTGGCTTACATTTGAAATAGGCTTGTCTTCCTTTACTATTGTTGTTGTCACTATTTTAGTGCTTAGATCTAATTCCACATTATTTGGAGCTTCCTTATTTAGATCTTCAGCGTTTAAATCATCTCTATCAGAATTAATTTCTGTTGGAGTAGGTAAATCACTAATTTGTACGGTACTACCCGTCGCTGCTAAACCAAGAAATAAAGCCGTAATTAATATTACAGCCGTTGCAAATCCTTCTCTGAAAGTTCCTGCACTATTGCTTACGCTGAATAATCTTCGAATCCTACCAGAAAATCCACCACGTTCTCTTTTTTTATTTTTTCCAGAGAACGCCACTGCCAAGGGCGTATTTCTCTGCATCCCTAATTGAAATTCTGATACATTGATCAAGGTCTTGGCATATGAAGTAGCTGGGCCTGTAACAGCCACTGCAAGATCGTCGCAGCAATGCTCCCGCTCGTCATCTATTCGATTACTCATCCACCAAACTCCAGGATGAAAAAAGAAGACATTGCACAAAAAAGTCTGCATTAAATTGACTATAAAATCTTCTCTACGAATGTGAGCGAGTTCATGTGCTAACACTGCATAAATTTCTGTTTCCGTCAAACTATTAAAAAGCTGTTGTGGCATTAGAACAACAGGCTTAAGCCAACCAATAACCATTGGAGATTCGACACGAATACTTGTGAGATAACGAACCTTCTTTTGTATGCGTAGCTTGCCTTCCAGTTCTTCAATTTTATCGCTCCAAGAGGCAGGAAATAATTCGGTACCATAATGCTTCAGTCGCTGTACATATGCCAATTGTCCTAAAAAACGTAATTGCAAAAACAAGATCCCTAAAAACCAAATGGTGACCAATAAAGGTAAGTGACGTTCATAATAATTTCTAAATTCAAGGAGCCAACTAGATTGGTTACTGACGATTATTTCGCCATTATTTTGGATAACACTTTTCCCTTTCTTATCCGACGGTAAGACATTCTCCGTCTTATTATTCAATACAAAAACATCATTCGTCGATTGTTTATTCGATTGCTTTGCAGTTAATTCAAATCGGTTATTCGCTTGCTGCCATTGTAGCCAAAAGGTACCAGACAAAGTCAAGAAGAATGCACAAAGTAGACCAACCGAAACGACATACCTGGATTGTGCCGAATAACTCCGCAAAGCGATAAGTATCCCCACCAATAAGAGTGCGAAGGCTGCCCCTTGCCAGATACTATGAAGCAAAGTCCACCCCAAAGCTTCTACTGATTCTGGATTCAAAATGTATTCAATCATTTATCAGGATTTTCTTTGGTTTCTAATGAAGCAATATAAGCTTTGAGTTCTTCCAATTCCTTAGCATCAGGCGTATGCTGACCGAGTGCCCGCATCACGAGTTTCTTTGCAGAGCCACCAAAAGTTTTATACAAGAAGGAATCCAATAGCTTGTCTTGAGTAGCTGCTTGAGCGATCACCGCTCGGTAGATATGTTTCCTTCCTTCAGAAGTACGATCCAGCATCCCCCGCTCCATCATCACTTGCATCGTTTTCAATACGGTCGTATAAACAACTGGTTTGTCTTGGTCCAGCGCCACATGCACCTCCTTAACAGATAAAGGTCCATTGGTCCAAAGCAATTGAAGAATTGCTAGTTCGGATGCTGTGGGAGAGTTGTTTGATTTCATGATTTTTATGTTACTACGATTTGTCTCGTACAAAACTACGATAAAAATCGTAGTTAAGCAAGAAATGATTATTTTTTGTTGGGAATAGCATTTTGTAAAAGCGGGAGTACCAATATAGATTTTCACTTATTTCAGTTTCTGAATGAATACTAATAAATCTAGTAGGGCATGAATAATATTAGGATGAAAAATGTAGGTAAAAAATGAAAGGAGGTATGTTGATTGATAAAACAAGATTATGTAAAAAGGTAAGTGGGGCGTGTTAATTAAACGGGTAAATTTAGGAGCTAGATTTTTTCGATAGTTTTTATTAAAAAATCATTGCATAGCCTACGCTATGGAATTATT
>JALZWC010000508.1 GCA_023300255.1 Saprospiraceae bacterium
AATAAACAACGAAATTTCGTTTATTTTTTAAACGTAATCAGTCTCTACTCTCTGCTCTCTACTCTATTTTAAAATGTCTTAGTCATCCGTTCAGGCACTGCCAAAATAAAATCCGCCTTTCCTTTATGCTCCTCTAATAACGCTCCTATATTCTCTTGATAAACAGAAGAAATAGTGACCACTTTCAAGTTAGGTTGTTCCTGCTGAAGATACCACAAAATCCCTTCATAATTATCAGAATGATACGATCCATTAAAATGAATAAACAGCTCCCCTTCTTGATAATTCTTTAAAATAAAATGCGCCATTGTTGCATCCTTAATAGCTTGCGCTTTAGGAAAATTTTCTCCTGCATGTCCGCCCATTCCCATATCCATCATTGCCTTATACCCTGGCAAGTTAATATCAAATGGCATAGGTAGTGGTGCGATCCATTGCTTATCCTCTTGAGGTAATGTTTCTAGTTCTTCTATACCTTTTCTAAAAACTATTTTAGCATATCGTCTAGGCACATTAGTCGCAATCACCTTTATTTGATGTGCTTTCGCAAAATCTACTATTGGCGCATAATCTGTTTTATAATTGTTCCATAATCTAGCCAAGGTATCTAACTGAGCAGCATCCACCTTTCCCGATAAATAATCATCTATAGCAGCTTGATTATCCGTTTCTAGCATTTCAAATCCAGTCATCAATGAACGGCTTTCCTTCAAGTCTCTTGTTAGCTCTAATTGCAGCCAGTGGCCTATTGGATTATTGTGTAATTCTCCAAATAAGACGATATCGGCTTTACTACATTTCTTAACTAACTTTTTATAGCTACTTGATTTAGCCTTTTTATTAAAAAGTTGATAGGCTGGTTTGTGTTGTGCGTGCATCTGGGCTGTTGTGAATAGTAGAATTAGAGCGGAGAAAATATAGTTCATATTTATTTGTTAGAATTTATTCCATTCTAGTTTTTCGACTAAATATTTTCGATTTCTTTTTTTGAAAGCCCTGTTGTTTGTATTATTATTTCAACAGAAATTCCATTTTTCTTGAGCGCTTTAGCTATTTCAATATCTCTTTCTTTTCTACCTTCCTCTATCCCCTCTTTTCTACCTTCTTTTCTACCTTCCATCCTACCTTCTTCTTTTCCTTCATCTCTTGAAGTATCGACTACGTTTTGCATATCCCAATAATATTTTAAACTTTTTTGATAAGCATCTCTTTCTTCAGGAGTAAATTTAGCAATTTCAGCAGCTTCAAATAATTTGGTAAAAATTCGGTCTTGTAATTTTGGCGGGCGATCTTGTAATCTGGAAAGATGTGTAAAAACATACATCCACTTGTCAAATTGCGTTTCTAACTCCTCTTCTTTCTTTTTAAATTTTGGAAGCTCCAAGTAAACGAATTTCAATTTATCATAAAACACCTCACATCGTTGATTCTTTAAATCAACAATATGCAAAAAATCTTCTTCGTCTTTATGTTCATCAAAGATAAAATCTAAAATCCCTACAAAATAAATTGGTTCTAATTTATAATCCCAGTTACGTTTCTTTCCTTGTTCTATAATCGGAAAGGAAGCATAAAAAAGACTTCTATCTTTAAAAAAATTTTGTTTTGCTCGTTGCATTTCGACAATAAACCTTTCTCCATTATCACCAATACAATGAAGATCAAAAATTGCTTTTCTATCTATTTCTGTAAACCCCAATTGCTCCCCCGATGAGTAAGATAAATCTTTTATTTTCCTGTCAGGAAGTATTTGATTTAAGAAATCGATTAACAACATTTTATTAGGTTCTGTACCAAATAGCTTTTTAAAGCCAAAATCTGTTAATGGATCGATATATCTATCTTTTTGTCCGCTCATGTTATCGTTATTTAGTTTTTAGGGAGTAGGTAATAAATAAAGTGCCCGTTATGGCGCAGTTATTTTTTCTCCTAAAAAATGCAGAAAAATAAGTCCGTAGCTAGGCTATGCACTGATTTTTTTGAATTTCTTAGAAGAAAAAATAACTGTGCCTTCTGGCTCAACTTATTTAATTCCTTTCCCTTACCTACAAAAATAACCGTTTTTTGCGATTTTGTGCTTTTGCTTCTAGATAGAACTAAAATAACCATAAAACAAAGTCCATCATTACATAAGTATTGGCATAAAAATAAATTGTTTAAAATGAATTCTTACTTTGAAATTCTTTAAAAGATAAATCCTACTTTTGCCCTATGAAACTTGCAATTCTTTATAACAGTCTACTAGCCATCATAAATTGGAATCCACAAAAGGAAATATTCCAATTCACCATTCCTGAAATTTTAGGCTTTGGGCCTACCACTATTGCGCCATTATGGTATAGTATGGGCTTTATGGTGGGATTTATGATCGGCTACTACATCGTATTCCGAATGTTTAAGCGGGAAGGAGAAGATGTAGAAACACTCGATCAATTACTATTAGTATTGATGCTAGGTACTGTTTTTGGAGCGAGAATCGGCCATTGCGTATTTTATGATTGGGCGTATTATAGCCAACATTTGATAGAAATAT
The DNA here is from genome assembly GCA_023300255.1 of Saprospiraceae bacterium. Lineage (GTDB taxonomy): Bacteria > Bacteroidota > Bacteroidia > Chitinophagales > Saprospiraceae > JAFMDF01. Next base: position 2,534 of record JALZWC010000508.1, read on the forward strand.
TATTACCTATTCAAACAGAGCCAACTTTAAAATTTACTGGCTTCTTAGGTTTGGCGAGCCATGGTGGAGCGATGGGTGTTTTAATCGCACAGTGGTGGTATTCCAAAAAGATTTTAAAGAAGCCATTGATTTGGTTACTAGATAGAATAGGGGTTCCTGTAATATTAGTGGGAGCGCTTATTAGATTAGGTAATCTAATGAACTCAGAAATTATAGGTAATCCTACAGATGTTTCTTGGGCATTCGTATTTGAACAAGTCGATCAGCTCCCTAGACATCCTGTGCAATTATATGAGTCTTTGGCTTATTTTATAATATTTGGAATATTGAGTTATCTATATTGGAAAACAGATATTAGACACAAAGCTGGTCGTTTATTAGGGGTGTTTACCGTTTTATTATGGAGTACTAGATTTGGATTAGAATATTTTAAGCGAGATATGGGGGGCATTGAAAATGCCCTTGGATTATTTAGTACGGGCCAATGGTTAAGTATTCCTTTGATACTGGTTGGGCTTTATTTTTCTTTTCGACCATTGAAGACGGTGTAGATGTAGAAGTTGGTTCAAATCTATTCTTAAGGTAGATCTTTTTTTATAGTTAATACCTATTTTTCGC
>JALZWC010000509.1 GCA_023300255.1 Saprospiraceae bacterium
AAAAAGAACCATAGCCCAGCTATGCTTAGTTTTTCAGAATTCCTTAGAGTAAAAAATGACTAGCTTAAAACGACCAATTTATTCTCACTTTTTGCCTAAAACAATTCAGAGGCACTTTCCTGAAATTGATCGGATCACTTACAGTGGTCCGATCAAGCTGCACGTTTCATCCGACCACTGCAAGTGATCGGATGAATAAATTGGCTGCCCCAATTTTGTTTTACACTCAATTTTATTTAAATCTTATTTATACGTTACTTCTAATCTAGGTCTTTTATTGGGATCTTCTGCTTCACTAGTGGCAAAGATTACACTACGGTAAGTCTGCTCTTTTTGCAATTGCATACTAAATCCAAATATTTGACCTTCATCAATCATTTTTTGTATCAATTCCGTAACATTAATATCTATAAAGTCCTCATTATATTGTTTAGTTGTTCCACCCATTTCCACTTTCCCTTCCTCCGTCGTATTTGGCTTATTATTCCATGTAATCGTACTTTCGTCCCAAGGTTCTATTACTCTTTTAAGCCATCCTTTATTTTCTTCCGGATTAGAACCGTAAGGAGAAGATGGATAATGAGAATTACCAACTGAAATGGTTCTAGGAGTAGCAACACCAAATAAAGATAATTTGGCGGAGACAATAGTAGCTGTTGCAGGAATACTAGCTAATTCTGGAAAATTTAAGTAAGAACGATTTGGACCTTGACCTAAATTAAAGGAATTATATGTCCACTGTGAATAAACTAGTTCTTTGCCTTCTCCAAAATTAACTTCTGCCCAAGGCGTATCATTGTTAGTACTTGTGGTCATTCGAATTAAGGCATCTTGTCCGCTATCTGGACCAGGGCTAAATTGCTTAAACTTTTCTCTTGTTAATTCTTGGTCATTACATCGTTCAATTAAGATCTCTTCCGTACAACTAGTAGCTACTTCCACTACGGTTAAGATTTCACTATCTTTTCCAGTCATATCTACTTGTATTAAAGTACCAGTTGGAACCTGTGTCATATTCGGTAAAAGACCGATTTCCATTGTGGTAGATTGCTGTGTTATTATAAGTGCGTCATAAATAGAAGCTGTATTACCACCCGTAATAGAGGAAATACTTTGCACCATTTTCCAGTTACCTGTAGGATCAGTACTTTGCATCCAAGTAGCTAATTCTTCTATAGTATTAAACACACCTGAATAATAAGTATCATTAATCTGCCAGCTTTTTATTTTATAATTATCTATTTGATTAGGTAACACATTGTATTGGTAACTAATCAGCGCCTCAAAACTACAACCATGTACAACAGTCGGCACGTTTCCATCAACACTAATCGTATATTTTGTTTGATCTTCTTCTGAGAATGCTAGACATATATCTACAGAATTCTCCGTTGGATCAATACACATTTTTTCTTCAGGTATTAAATCTCCAAAGCACGGAGGAGGAGTTGCATCACAGGATTTATTAGGATCAACGGTAACGAGCACTTCCTCTGTAGCAAAACAATCATTTTCATCCCAACCAGTAACAGTATAAGTAGTAGTGACAGAAGGACTAGCAATAGGAATTGGAGAGAATGGATTATCCAAACCTGTAGCAGGTGTCCATTCCCATCTAATGCCTCCATTGACAACCAATTGGGTCTCTCCCGTAGGACAAATAACTTTATCTTGGCAGGCTAATACAATTGGTCCATCTATACAGTTATTTACAGTGTTTCCAGTTCCTTCTCCATCATCTTCTTCATCTAATTCACAGCCTGTATCAATTTGTATAGCTATACAATCAGAACCAGAACAACCATTGGCATCTGTTACTGTTACACAATAAGTGGCCGCTGTAGAAATAGTTACGGTAGGATTAGCAACAGTCGTGCTACTTAATCCCTCAGCAGGACTCCATTGATAACTGCTCCCTCCACTTACGTTTAATGGCGTAGCTTCGTCTGGACATATCATCATATCAGCTCCTGCATTAATCGTCAAGCTAGCTGCTATGCCTACTACCACTTGATCTACTGAATTACAACCATCTGCGTTACTAACAGTTACGGAATAAGTTGTAGTAGAAGTAGGATTAGCAATTGGATTGGCAATAGAAGGATTACTTAGTCCTGTAGCAGGACTCCATTGATAGTTGTTTCCTCCCGTTGCATTTAATGTGGTACTGGAACCCGCACAAATAGTAGCATCCGATCCAGCATTAGCAATAACACTTTCAGGAACATTAACTGTTACATTATCAGTAGCCGTACAGCCATTTGCATTACTCACAGTTACAGTATAGGTAGTCGTGTTCGTTGGATTAGCAATTGGATTGGCAATAGAAAGATTACTTAGTCCCGTAGTAGGGCTCCATTGATAAGTGCTTCCTCCAGATGCATTCAATATAGTATTGGAACCCGCACAAATAAAGACATCCGATCCAGCATTAGCAATAACACTTTCAGGAACATTAATTGTTACATTATCAGTAGCCGTACAGCCATTTGCATTACTCACAGTTACAGTATAGGTAGTCGTAGTCGTTGGGTTCACAATTGGATTGGCAATAGAAGAATTACTTAATCCCGTAGTAGGACTCCATTGATAAGTGCTTCCTCCAGATGCATTTAATGTAGTATCGGAACCAGCACAAATAGAGACATCAGATCCAGCATTAGCAGTAGGGTTTTCAGAAACATTAATTGTTATATCATCCGTAGCCGTACAGCCATCTCCATTAGTCACGGTTACAGTATAGGTAGTTGTAGTCGTTGGATTAGCAGTTGGATTAGCAGTATTAGTAGCACTTAGTCCAAGAGCAGGTGACCAATCATACACTTCACCACCAGCAACATTTAACGTTACTCCACCACCCGCACAAATATTTTGATCTGGATAATCGGTAACACTAAAAGGATCGGTTATACATGGATCTGTATTACACTCTGGATGTTCTAATTCAATATTGCCATAAGACTCAAAACATAAACCTAGAAAGTCTCTTAATTCTAATCTATAAATTACACCAGCTTCTAAATTACTAATAGTCGAACTATTAACCCATACTCGTCCACCGTCCAAACTATATTGTAATGGGTTTCCAAATTCATGCACTGCATCAACAGTAATTGATCCATCTGCCTCACCACATTCAGAAGGACTAGTAAAGGAAACGTCGTTTACTGTAATACAAGCTCTTTGAGTAGCTTGAGAAGGAGGTGTATCTAATTCATTTTCATTATCACACAAGTCGGAAGCATCCACGTTTGGCGTAAACATACCATCTCCATTAGTGTCTTCCAAAGCATCCACAATACCATCTTGATCACAATCTCTACAACTTGCTGCATAAGGAGCATAATTACTATTCCAGTTATGAAATATACCCGTCTTAATATTAAGTAACGAAAGATCTATTCCCGGATTTGTTCTTAAAGAATTAGGAGAAATAGCAAAAGCATCTTTATTATTGTCAATAAGTCCAATCGTATCTGGACAGCTGGAAGATTGGAATGTAAATAAGAGTATTTCTTCTTCGTTTTCTAAAGTTATATTAGCGCTATTCGGTAAATAAACAGAAAAATAAGTTAGATCAGGCGCTTCAACAGGCCCTTCTGCAACAATATAATTTGAAGACCAACGGCCGTTCTCACTCTTAATATTGAGTAAATCATCTTGTCCATTATTGCGCATAAATAGGGTCACTTGACCCGTTACAAGAATTGCATCTCTGCTATCTTGTTCAAAACCTGAAGAGGATTTCATAAATACTCCCCAAGTTAGATCGTCAGAAGATAAATATTGAATTTTCACATCAATGTTATTGGTTTGTGCCTGCATTGAAATGGAAAACAATGAAATAACTAAACAACTTAGGATTAAATAAATTCGAACTACATTTTTCATAAGACTAGAGTAGGTTATTTTCAAACGAAAGGGTGATCGTGTTGTCTGTAACTTTGTTTTGGGTTTTGCTGAAGGGGGTATAAAATTTATTTGTGTTTCAGTATTGAAGTTGTTTAAGAAGGTAGTTTAGCGTCTAAAATATTTTATTAATAATATTGATGGGAAGTAATAAATAAAGTATTAGGTTTCTTTTAGATTTACGTTGATTTGTCAGCGTATTATAAAGGACCTAGGGGCAAGTTATTCGTGACCTTTATCATTAATAACTTACCCCTAATAATCTGAGTGTGTAAAGAATTGGGGGAAAACACATATAATGT
>JALZWC010000510.1 GCA_023300255.1 Saprospiraceae bacterium
GCAGAGCAAGTGAATCTATCTGGCTTTAGACAGACCGCAAAGCGGACGGGCTTGCTGGGCAGGTTAAAATGGCTAATTTATTCTTACTCTTTGCCTTACTAAGAATAAAACAGTTTGAATATACTATGAGAGACAAAACGATATATAATTGGATAGACTATTTAGCGCCCAATTATATAAAGAGTATTAGCAATAGTTTTGAACGATCTAAAGTAAAGTTATTACTTTGGTTAACTATACTATTCGGTGCTGTTTTATTGCTCATGAGTCCTATCTTTTATCGTAGTGCTATCTTCTTACCATTATATGGCTTTTATGCGATTGGGGCAATCTCGGTACCTGTGATGCTTCGTAATTTGAAAAACTACGTATTACCAGCCAAAATTTTTCTTTCCGTATTATTATTGGTTAATACTTGTATTCATTTATTAATTCATCCGATTAGCATACTATCGACAGGCGTTTGGTTTTTTATCACCATCTTATCTGCTAGCTTCATATTAGGTAGATTTTGGTCTTTGATATTTACTTTCTTTTCCCTACTGACGATTACTATAAGTTCTTGGATGGCAGTGAATGATATTGATCTTGGAACGTATCTAGGAGGAGAAATAAATTTACAAGAAGGATATAGAACGCCTATTTTATTATTAGTTCCGTTTGCTTTAATCCATTTTATTTTAGCCGTTTTTTTTAGAAATAAATCGCAGACAGAAGGAAATCTACATCATCTTTTAGAAGAAAAAGAACACCTTAATCAAGAAATTGAATATACAGAAACGAAGTATCGAAGCATCATTGAAGGAGCCGACGATTTAATATGGGAAATTGATGAAGATGGATTTTTTACGTACATGAATCCTGCTATGAAGAAGATTACTGGCTATAGATTGAATCATAGTCCTATCTTTTATTCTAACCCAGTACCACAAGATTTTTTAGACGATTATATTTCTGTATTTAAAAAACAAATATTAAAAGCCAATCCTGTAACCTACCAAGAATTACCTATTCAAACTAAATCTGGAGATATTGTTTGGATTGGACAGAAAACGAATATGTTTTTTGATGAGAAAGGGAACCTATTAAATGCATTATGCATCGCCAGAGATATTTCCGCACAAAAAGAAACAGAAATACGATTAGTAGAGGCAAAAGAAAAAGCAGTAAAAGCGTCTTTGATTAAAGCTCAATTTTTATCTTCTATGAGTCATGAGATTCGCACGCCTATGAATGCTGTCAATGGGTTGATTCATTTATTACTGCAAGAATCTCCTAGAGAAGATCAGAAAGAACATCTAAATACCTTATTATTTTCTGCTAATAATTTACTGAATTTAATCAACGACATTTTAGATTTCAGTAAGATAGAAGCAGGAAAAATAGAAATCAAAAAAGCAGCTTTTAATTTTGATGAAATCATTAATAGTCTACGTCATGGTTTTGGTACTCAAGCAAAAGAAAAAGGAATTGAATTAATTATTAAAAGAGACCATCGTATACCGAATCGATTGATAGGAGATGCTTTACGTTTGTCGCAAGTGTTAGGTAATCTAGTCAATAATGCTATAAAATTTACGGATCATGGAAATGTAATAATATATATTATACCCAAACTTATTGGAGAGGAAATGATTAGCATTTATTTTGCTGTTAAAGACACAGGTATCGGTATTCCTCCAGAAAAATTACAATCTATTTTTGAAGATTTTGTTCAAGTAAATGATAAAGCGCTTAGAGAGGGAACTGGACTTGGTCTATCCATTACTAAAGAATTGTTAGATTTACAAGGAAGTACGATCAAAGTTGATAGTACCTATGGGGAAGGCTCTACTTTCTATTTTACTTTAGATTTTCCAACCGAAACAGAAGAAAATCAATCGATTATTGAACCTACAGAAGAACAAGATTTTTCCGACAGCTTAAGCGGCATGTCTATTTTGTTAGTAGAAGATAATAAAATTAACCAAAAAGTAGCTACCAATTTTTTATCAAAGTGGGGCGTACAAACAGACATAGCAGATAATGGTAAAATTGCCGTAGGCATGGTACAGCAAAAATTGTATGATGTAGTATTGATGGATTTACAAATGCCAGTTATGAATGGTATTGACGCCACTAAAGCAATAAGAAAATTAGGAGGAAATTATGCGCATCTTCCGATTTTAGCATTGACGGCTTCTGCTGTATTAGAGATCAAAGATCAAGCAACGATTGCTGGTTTAAATGACTTTATTACTAAACCTTTTAAACCAATTACGCTCTATGATAAAATTAGTCGATATAGTAGTGTAGAGGTTTAAATAGATGTCAGATTGCCTACGGCTGTCAGATGTCAGACCGCTACGCTGTCAGCTTGCTAACAACTCATACAAAATATCACGTGGTCAACATCATAAGTCTGATTTCTGACAGCGTAGCGATCTGACCTCTGACCTCTAAAAAAGACCTCTAAGCATCCAATTTATACCCATTCAAAAAAGCCTTAACCTCCATCCGCTTCTTTCCTGCTAATTGTAAATCCAATAGATGCACATAGCCATCTAAAGTACTGACCTTAAGAAAATTTTTATTATCAGAAATAAATTGACCTGCTGGTTGATCGTGAGCGACCATTTCTTTTTCCGTTCGAAAAATTTTCAACTTTTTTTCGTGAAGCATTGTCCAAGCAGTAGGGTAGGGACTTAAGCCTCTAATAAAATTATGGATTGCTAAAGTATTCCGACTAAAATCTATTTGACAAGTATCATGGAATATTTTAGGCGCTTTTGTTACCAAGCTATCGTCTTGTGCTTGTGTAATATATTTTCCTGTTTCAATTAATTGTACGGTCTCTAGTAATGCCTCTGCTCCTACGTGCATCAGACGGTTATAAACTTCACCGGCCGTTTCATTCTCGCCTATAGGCGTACTTTTTTGTAACAATAAATTACCAGTATCAATTTCATGCTGTAAAAGAAAAGTAGTCACCCCAGATTCCTTTTCTCCATTGATAACTGCCCAATTAATCGGTGCAGCACCTCGATATTTTGGTAATAATGAACCATGAACATTGATTGTGCCTAATGTTGGCATATTCCAAATTACCTCTGGAAGCATTCTAAAAGCGACCACTATTTGTAAGTCTGCTTTTAAGGCCCTTACTGTTTCTACAAAATCAGGTGACTTTAGATTTTTGGGTTGTAGAATGTTTAAATCATGCTGTAAAGCGAATTTTTTAACATCCGATTCAATCAATTTTTTCTTCCCTCTCCCGCCCATTTTGTCTGTTGAAGTGATGACACCGACCACTTCATAATTATTTTCCAAGAGTATTTTAAGAGCCGGAACAGCAAAATCTGGCGTTCCCATGAATATTATTCTCAATATTTTACGTTTTATATGATATTATGAGCTATTTTTTTCGTCTAAAGTGCAAATTGCCTTATGATTAGAATGGCAAAAATAGCTTTAGACTACTTGAATAACAACGGAATAGAGATTATTCTTTACTCGTTCCTAAAAAGTAATTGTATAGAATTATTATGAGAAAATTACTATTTTTTTTGGCAGTAAGCATCTTCACCACTTCTATTTATACTCAGGACGTAACCTTAGAAGGATACGTATTCGAGAGCGGAAATAGAGGATACTTAAATGAAGTTAAAGTTATAGTAAAGGATGTTAAATCCAAACAAGCTATGACTACTACTAGTTCAGATAAAGAAGGGCATTTTTCTGTAAACTTACCAGTTGGTGCTTTTCTTATAGTACTAGAAAAAGATTTATTTCATCCTATCCAAAAAATGATTGTAATAGATGGAACGACTCCTAAAGTATTTGAAAAAATCCAAATGGAGCGGAAACCAGGTTATCTATTAGATGCGACATTAGCAGAGAAACGATCAAGGGGCACCAAACAGGTAGATGCAATTACTAACTCTTTAATTGAAGTCTTTAATAATACGAAAGATGAATTAGTAATGATCTTAGAAAACCATGCTTATCCTACTTTTAAAACTACTTTCGAAAGAGGAAATCATTATACTATTTTGATTAGAAAGGACGGATATGTTCCTAAAAGATTAGAAGCATATGTAGATATTAAAGGTTGTATTTTATGTTTTGATGGAGTCGGTAATGTTCAACCAGGGGTATCTGATGTATTGACAGAAAAGAACCAAATGGGAACCCTATTGGCTAATATAGAACTAGAACGATTATCTGCTAAAAATAAACCGACAGTTATTTATGGAGAGGAAAGTCTGGTAGAAATTCTTTTTATGGAGAATCTAAATTCTGATATAATAGAAATAGGGACGGATGGCCAAATAAAGGGTGCAGCTACAGTAAATAATAAGACCAATCATCAAGCTCCAACTAAGGTGGCTAATACTACCGCTTCAACCACTAATACTGCTATCGCTAGATCTACTACTGCTAGTCAGTCTACTGCTGTTCGGCGTACTTCCCAAGCCACTGCAAGTACAGGGAAAAAAGCAACGATCACAGGAATTATATCTGCGCCGCCTACTTCATCGGTAAAGGGCACAAAACAATCAGCGACAAAAATAGTAGCTACGCCAACGGTAAATACCAAAAAAGAATCAGTGGTAATTGCACCGAAATCTACACCAAAACCAACAACGGTAAATACCAAAAAAGAATCAGTAGTAACTACATCGAAACCTACTCCCAAATCAACAATTGCAAATATCGCTAAATCAGCAGAGACGATCGACCAACCAACAAACTCAACAAAAGTTCCTGATTATAAAAGAACCTCTTCTAGTACGAATACTATTTTAACAAGAGGGAATAAAAATAAAGGAGAGACGCTTGTTAAGACGGCTATTGTAAAAGCTAAGACTAAAGTTAAAACTAAGTCCAAACCTAAAGCGACTGTTCCTAACCAGAGAATGCCTGTAGCCAATAAAGCCTCAATAAATTCGCAAGGAGAATCGCTTGTAAAAGTAAAGCACATACAAAACACTGCGGAGTTTATTGAAGCAGACTATACAGGATACCTTGTAGAAATATTATTGAGTACTAAAGAAGTAGCTGCCGATAATCCCATGTTTAAACAACATGGACAGGTGAAAAAAGAACTACGATCAGATGGAGGCTATTCTTATTTATTAGGTGATTTTAAGAAAAAAAAGGAGGCTAGTATCTTTTTAAAGGACGTGGTTAGGAACCGATACCCAATGGCGAAGCTCGTTTATTATGTAAACGGAAAATTTGTAGGCTATGTATTTATCCCAAGGAGTACAGCTGGAAATGTTCAACCTCGATAAGAAATAGGAAAACCATAAAATAAAAAACGCCAACGGGGCGTACCCCGTTGGTAGTTGACTGCGATGCAATAAAGACTACTTCTTTGTTCAGGTATAAATACTTATACCTGTATATATTTTAGGCAAAATGTAAGAATAAAGTGGTCATTTTAAGCTAGACATTTTTTCTTCTAAGGAATACTAAAAAATTAAGCATAGCTGGGCTACGGTTCCTTT
>JALZWC010000511.1 GCA_023300255.1 Saprospiraceae bacterium
GGTTTTCGTTTAAAAATTAACGAAATTTCGTTGTTTCTTAAACGAATTGTGTCTCTACTCTCTGTTCTCTACTCTCTATTCTAAAAAATGTCCAGTAGTATGAACCTGCCTTCCTAGGAACGCAGGCAGGCGCAGAGGCACTGGGATACAAAGAATTAACGTAAAATTTTAACCACATAGGTACATAGGCCACATAGACCTCTATACTATGTGGCCTATGTACCTATGTGGTTAGATAAAATTCTATTTTGTCCAATTACTTATTCAACTCCGTGCCTCCTTTTGCGAATAAGACAAACAACAACTACATTTGCACAAAAAAAGAGCGGCGTGAAAGAAACGATGTCTACCTATAAAAAATATAGCGGTTTATTTTTCTTGATCATAGGTATCCTCATACTAGCGGTCTTAATCTACTTTTTAGATGTAAAAGTGATCCTAAAATCCTTTAGTTTATTAGGATATAAAATATTTTTAGTCTTTGTTCCTGCGATCTTTTGGATGATGGCCAATACCATGTGCCTATCTACCTTGCTTCAACATAAAATTCCCTTTCCCAATTTATTATTCAATCAAGTAACAGGGGATGCCTATAACGTCATTACCCCCTTTGCTGGACTAGGTGGAGAACCTTATAAAATGAAGCATTTGACGAGTTGGGTTTCCCTCAATGAAGCAAGTGAAGCTATATTAAGAGATCGATTAATCCATTCTTTATCTGGTATCACCTATACCAGTTTTACGCTTTTGGCAGTAGTGGCATTAATTCCTTTAGAAAGGGCTTTTTTTATCACTTTTACTTCCGTCGGACTGATACTAATGGTGCTTGCAGGTATTCTGTCCTTTATTATCTTATCAAGCGCACCCAATAAATATTTTGGGGCGATCATGAAGAAACTAAAATTATTAGAAGATTATAGAAGTAATCCATTAAGTCGAAGTACTTTTTTAAAAGCCTGGGGGTTTAAAATGATTGGTCGTTTTTTGAATATGGTAGAATTTTTAGTCATTTTTATACTACTAGGGATGCAGCCAGAAATTACGGAAATTATTGCCATTTCAGCGATGCTTGCATTGAGTGGTACGCTTTTGTTTATTATCCCACAAGGCATTGGGGTCAATGAGGCGGGTATTAGTGGGGCTTTTAAATTAATTGGCTATCCATTAGAATTAGGGCTTACCTTTGGCTTGATCCGTCGAGCACGGGTTATTTTTTGGGCGCTATTTGGGGTGGCCTTGCATGTGGGCTATTTATTTTTAAAAAAACGAAAGCACTTGTTTAAAGTGAGTTAAGCTTAACTAAATGCTGATTATACTTAATAGAACCTGCCTGCGTTCCTTGGAAGGCAGGTTCTATTAAGTATAATTTGGTGCCTTACTTGCCATCTTAATTCAATAAAATGTCCGACGAGAAAACGAACTACTGGCTATTCCAATCAAGCCCTAAAGTCTTTCTATTAAAAGAAGCTTTAGAAGCAGAGGCATTAAGCACTTTCTCTTTAAAATCCCACAAAGCAAAAGTAAAGCAAGGCGATAAGATCATCCTATGGCAAACTGGTAAAAATACTGGTTGTTTTGGTTTGGCAACAGTCCAAGGAGCGCCTGAAAAAGCAACCATTAATCCAACAGAAACACAATACTTTAAACAGATACCTACCAAAGGATTACGAGTACCTATACACATCGACTACAATCTATGGAATAGACCTATTACAAAAGAAATATTGCCCAATGTTCCAGAGTTTGAGCCTTTTTATGCGGGTACACCAGGCACTAACTTTAAAGCAACCAAAGCACAATACAGCGCCTTGATTGAAGTAATCGAACGCCTAGAAGTAGTAGAAGAACCTGCGGTCAAATACTTACCCCTTTTAAAGCCCTTAAAGTATCTCAATTTAATATTACAAGGGCCGCCTGGTACGGGAAAAACCTATCAAACGGTCAACCATGCGCTAGCTATTATAGAAAAGCGATCCTTGACGGAATTAGCTATTGAATCCCGAACAAACTTACGAGGTCGTTTTGAAGAATATCAAGAAGCAGGTAAGATTCAATTTCTCACCTTTCATCAATCTTACAGCTATGAGGATTTTGTGGAAGGCATTAAACCAAGTACTATAAATGGACAAATAAATTATGGCATTGAGGATGGTCTTTTTAAAAGAATCTGCGCCAATGCACGAACTTCTTTATTACAAACCATTAATGAAATAAATCCCGAAGATACAGTGGATACGATTATTCCCTCTTCTATCACTAATACCATTCTGTCCAAATGTAAAAAATATATTTTAATTATTGATGAAATCAACAGAGGGAATATTGCGAGTATATTCGGAGAGCTAATCACTTTATTGGAAGTAGATAAGCGGGCAGGTCAAACAGAAGCGATGACGACGACACTACCCTATTCTAAGACACCATTTAGTGTGCCACCCAACTTGCATATCATAGGCACCATGAACACCAGTGATAAAAGTACGGCACCCTTTGATTTTGCTTTAAGACGTCGTTTTGATTTTATCTATATGCCTCCACAAGCAGAATTATTGCCTACTAATATAGAGGCTGGAGTTAATTTGGTAAAATTATTAACTATTTTAAATCAAAGAATACAATTGTTAGTAGACGAGGATCATCTTGTTGACCACGCGTATTTTATGAAGATAACTACTTTAGATGATCTGGTGAATTTATTTGACAATAAAATCATCCCCTTACTCAAGGAGTATTTCTTTAATGACTTGCACAAATTAAGTCTAGTTATTGGACCACATTTTTTTGAACAGGTAGCTCCACCAGATTATACTTTATTGGCTATTTCAGATCGTCCGATTATTGAAGAAGGTGGACGCACTGCTTCTTTGGTTTTACGTGTGGCTAGTAGTTGGTTGGAGAAGGATTTTATTCGGATATATGAGCCTGGGTATTAGAGAAAGAAAATTCAAATCCAAAGTTGTTTTTATCCTACCTTTCATAAAGATTATATCTAAAAATCTATATTGGACCGTCTGCTCATCGCTAAACATACTTTTCTATTTCATCTAGAATATCAGAAATAGCTAATCTAATCTTGTTATCTTCTAATATCCTTTCTGAATGTGAAATTATCCTTTGATTAAAATCACTTTGATGTCGCTCAAAATTCTCTGCTTGTTCTAATATCTCCTTGTACACATTATCATGCGTTACAGGAGGATAACCGTGCTCATCTAAAGCAATGATTCAATCAACTTGTAACAAATGAAAGTAAAAGATGAATATTATAAAATTTTAATTTTAAAAACTATTTCTTAACCCTCCGATACCTCGTCAATCGAGAAGGTCGATGTAAGTGTACTGCTTTCACTTCACCTATTTGCTCAGAAATAGCCGTTAATAATTGCAAAATATTGGAAGTAATATCGTAGGGTGGTTTCATGATACTATCATTTGATACTATCACAAAGGTAGTTATTTACTAATAAATTTTTAGAATAGAGAGGAGAGAGCAGAGAATAGAGATGTATTACATTTAAACCTGCCTGCCAAGGCACGCAGGCAAGAATAGACGAAATTTCATTGTTTTAGTATACAACTAAATATGGGTAGGTAAACAAGTGGTAGAATTTACGTGTCGAACATCTTCGGAGATGTCCGACACGTAGCATATATTTATTAATTTTATTTCTTAAGAAGCCCCCTCCTTTTCCACAACCTCCTCTTTATATTCTGGCACTTTATACCGTTCTACAAACTCCTTCATTTCATCCAGCATATCAGGCGAACCTATAGCGATAGACATCCGTTGATGTAAATCTCCTAATGGCAAATCTAATATCCTTTCTAATTGGCAACTCATCGCTTTACCTCCCGCTTGCTCTACAATAAAAGCTAAAGGATTACATTCATATAACAAGCGAAGTTTTCCTTGCGGAAATTTTCTAGTATTTGGATATAAAAAAATTCCGCCTTGAAATAAGATTCTATGTACATCAGATACCATAGATCCGATGTATCGTAATCTTAAGTTCTCATCGCAGCAATGATCAATATATCGCCGCATTTCTATATCAAATTTCAAATAATAGCCTTGATTAACAGAATAGTAATTTCCTCTATTAGGAATTTTTATATCGGGGTGAGATAAACAAAATTCACCGATAGTTGGGTCTAAAGTAAAACCATTGACCCCTCTACCAGTCGTGTATACCAATAAAGTAGACGTCCCATACAGTACATATCCAGAAGCTACTAATTCAGATCCCTTTTGCAAAAAATCTTTCATCTCGCATGGTTTGGACAAATCACTTTTTCGGCGAAAAATACCAAAAATAGTTCCTACAGAAACATTAACATCAATATTGGAAGAACCATCTAAAGGATCAAAAACGACTACATATTTAGCCTTTTTTCCTTCTATTTCTTTAATAGGAATAAAATGCTCATTTTCCTCTGAAGCGATGCCACAGCACTCTCCACTATTTTTAAGACAATCAATCAGTTTATCATTAGCATATAAGTCTAATTTTTGGACCGTATCCCCAGAAGCATTTTCTGATTTGGCAGCACCTAATATATTTAATAGACCCGCTTTATTCACTTCTCTATTAATTATTTTGGCCGCCACGCCGATGTCTCTTAAGAGACCCGTTAATTCACCAGTAGCATACTGAAAATCATTTTGGCGTTTAATAATGAACTCGTCTAAGGTTACGATTCTGCTCATTTGTAAATTTTTAATTGTATTTGAAGAAACTAAAGTATAAGAGTGTGTAAAGAATTGGGGGAAAACGCATATAATGTTGACGAATTTACCACATAGATATATAGTTCACATAGTATTACTCCTTATCAGGTAGCTACTAGACTTACTAGACAGATACTTGGATAGTTTTATGAAGTAAGATCCTCTCTAAAAACTATGTGGCCTATGTACCTATGTGGTAAAAAATGTCAACATCTTATTGTGTTCTTT
>JALZWC010000512.1 GCA_023300255.1 Saprospiraceae bacterium
TCTCGGTCACCCTGTAAGGCTATCTTCATTCCTCACGCCTTGTCTTACAAAAAAATAGATTCATTTTAACTATCAATTACTTATAAAGTCGACCACTAGGTAAAAAATAACCTACCCATTCTGACTTGTTCTTTTTCTGTCTAAGAAACCCAAAAAATAGAACCGTAGCCCTGCTATGCTTCGATTTTTTGAATTACTTACACATAAAAATAACTTCGCCATAACGGGTATCTTATTTCTTACCTACTCCCTTAATTATTCTTGCATTTCTTCCCAGCACTTTGACTTTTTTTAATAGTTCAAAACTTTAGAAAAAGGCGCAAAATTTTATCAACTTTAAACGAAATCTATCTCTATTCCTTACCCTCACTTCTCTATTCTTTAAAGTCAGCTTTCCAAAATACACCAGCCATAAGAAAGAAATTATCTATTCCCAAATTAGGTTTTTGCAAATTTGCATTTGACAGATGCCTAAATCTAGTTTTGAGAAGTATTCCCATCTGCTCACTTAGTAATTGATAGTAGGCTAATTCTATGTTATCTGAAAATAAGAACCCTTTATGTTGTAAGCTCGTTTCCAATGATAAATAATGTGGCCCTGCGCCAATAGCTACCGCACAACTTCTTTTGTTCGATTCCCAAAAAGAGTATTTAAGTCCTAGATTAACGCCCATTTCAAAAGCCGTTTTAAAGGCCTTTGGAGGGGTAGTTACCGCAAACTGAGGTTCTGCGTAGAAAGATAGTGGTCGTCTTTTTTTATTAAAAACAGGAAAGCGGGTAGTTAGAAAGAGTGGGTTATAAGAATAGTTTTCAGGCAGTTGTTCTTGCCCTATAGGATAGCCAAAACTAATTTCGGTTAGCTGAAAAATAGTCGTCTGTCCTAGTAAGAAAGAAGTCGTAAAGAGAAAAAAAAGAATAGGCAAATATAAAAAAGGGGATACCTGACTGGTATCCCCTTTTTTTATGCTAAGAATAGTAGAATACATAGCATTTTTCTATTGAAAAGTAAAGGAACCGTTTGTATTATTAAATGGTAACGGAGTACCATCTGCTTGCATCACTTCTATGAGTAATGGTTTTCCAGAGAAACGAATACGAGACTTATTAGTATTTTCTCCTATAACTCTAAAAACTGCCTGATAGATAACAGTCCCTGCGGGTAAATTAACACCTTGTACCGATGGGTCATACCAAGCTAATAAAAGATTTCCTTTACTAGCTTCTGCCGTTCCAAAATTATCAGAAGTAAGATCTTTTAGCTGATAACCTTGAACTTTTTCAAACTGTAGTACTTTTGGGTCCCAGTTCATACTATATTGCATAGACACTACTTTGCTAAAGTCTCCAATATTTACATCTACCGTAATCAAATCACCTCGCTGGCCTGACTCATCAGAAGCGCCAATTGCAAAAGGTGTACCTGAACTGCTACAAGATACTTTTACAGATTGTGTACCTTGGTTAGCCGCTATTTTGGGTTTATTCTTGGAATAACTAGTAGCATCTCCTTGAAGATTACTTGTATTATATTCTTTTACATTACAGCCTTTAGGTACTCGTAAAGATTTTACATTCGGTATTCCTTTTATTTTAAGCTGCGCTGCGGTGTATTTACCTGGTTGTAGTACGACCTCTTGTCCATGAAAGCCAATTTCAGAATAGGCTCTTACCTGTGCTTGGAGGGAAAATCCGATAATCATTGAGGCAAAAAGCAATGTAATAATCTTGTGCATTGGGTTATAATTTTTACTCGTTCCTTAAATATTTGGAGGGATGTAGATCAATGTCCTGTATCTATAACGAATCAGAAGTAAAAAAAGGTACGATAAAATAGTTAAGTAAATCTAAAATAATTAGTAGGTAAAAGAGCAGATATTTGTTTTTTAATTTCTTAAGAATGTCTCAAAAATGCAGCATAAGGAAAATAGCAAAAAAAACGAACTTGCTTGCAAATTGTTAGCGTTTCCTGCTTAAGTCTATCTTTATATGCTCATTTAAATACAGATCGTAGGTTATTATTTGATAATCAAAGACTTATGAATAGTACATTAAACGACTATTCAAAAGTTAAAATCTAAAAAAAATAGAATTAAAATTATTTTATATAAATAAATTACTATAGTTTTATGACGTAATTAGGATAGGTTGCACGCTTATTTTGATTACATTTTTAATACTGCTTTTATTGAGATTTAATAAGAAAGCACCTTTCTCACCAAGGGTGCTTTTTTTATGGCAACAATAATGCAATAACTAATGTAATAGCAGTAGCCACAAATCCTACCATAAATATATTGTACGAATTGGTTAAATAGCGGTACTTTTTATCCAATACCTTACCAAGAAAGTAAATATCTCTGGTCATGTTACCATATATTAAGGCGCCATCTCTAAATAATTCATCCATTGCAGCCTCGTATTCCTCTATATCTAAATGGACATAATTACCAAAAAACACTAGATTCTTTTTAATTTCCTGAATATCACTTACATTTTTGTTGATCGTAGTAATCTTAGGTCTAGCGGATAAAACAGCATACACCAAAGACGCCAATCCAGTAATAGAAAAAATAATTACTGCCATCAATACCATTGGGTTAGTCTCCGCAATGTTTTTATACGTCAATAAAGAAAGCAGTACACTTAATAAGATCGCATTCACGCTGATCATGATATTAGCTTTATTATCAGCAATAGCACTTAAGTTGATATGGTTTCTATAGTTAGTTCTGAAATAAGTTTGAATAGCCCGATTAGGAACCATTGTCTCTAATTCTTCAAATATATTTGGCTTACTAGGTGTTTCAATAACAATATCCCCTTTCCGTCTTAGCTTATCTACTTGCTTTTTTAAACCGTATATGTTTTGAGCCAAAATAGGTTCAAAATGCGTTTTTCCAAAAGTAGTATAAAATTTAGTGCTCAATAAGGTTTGTAATTGTAAGGCAGTCCACTGTTCTTTGGAAGATCCTTTCTGGTCCATTAAATTCTGCTCTAGTTCTAATAACTGTCGCTTAGTACCAAAACGATTTCCAAAATGCAAGGCATTCAATGCATCATTAAACAGTTCTTGTTCTTCCGTTACTGGAGTCATATTTCTATCTAACAACCAGATCAAGTCTTTGATTTTTTCCGTCTTAGCTCTAGAATAGCCTTGCCCTAGCAAAAACTCTTCAGCTTGACGAACACTAGTTTCTGTCGCACTTTCGTAATTCGATAAAAAGCCAGTGTAACAAAAGAGTCCTGCAAGTTTAGCTAATTCTTTTGCACTATCGGAGGCTTTTATCTCTTGGCTTATATCGTCGATAAGTTGCAACAAATAGGTAGTCAACTCATAGTTGTGATAAACCAACCGAGGTGTGCTTTTGGTCTTAAACTGATCAAATACTTGTTCTTTTGCTGCTAAAAAAATACCTTCTACAGGCATAAGTTCTTTTGACTGAAGTGTCATTTTGTTTATTACTAAAGGTTCTTTGGTCAAGAAATTGTTTAAAAATGAGTTGATACATTATCAAACAGCTTCAAAGAACGTTAATAAATTAAGAATTATTTAATAAGAAAAAATGATACATTTGTTATCTTTACCGTCTCAATACAGACAAGCGGTTTAAAAGAATCATGAAGTCATCTAAAAGGAATTGATGTATCCCTTTAACTTCAGTAGAACAAGGAACGTGTATGAAAATAATCTCGTAATTTAGGGTAGTTTATTTTACGACCTTATTTCATACACATTCCTAACCTAATAACAATACGCTTCTAACTAACGCAATTTAGGAAATTCCAATGAAAGCTACACCTTATTTCTATTATCTGGATAGCTTTTTGTTACATAAAAATTTTACTAAATACTTTATTTTAAATGTTTGACTTCAAAATCAAGCAGATCAAAACCTGATTCTAAAGGGAAAAAAGAGTGTAAAAACAATACTTTTTAATAGCCTTAATAGAATTAACAATTATCAAATATAACTTATGGCAAATTTAATGGACCTAATCAAAGGTCAACTTACAAATACTGTAATGGATCAAATTAGCGGCAAATTAGGAGCTGACCGTCAGCAAACTGATGTTGCTACTGATAATATCTTAGCTACTTTAATCGAGGGCTTAGCAAAAAATACACAAGACGAAAAAGGTGCAGCAGGCTTAGCAAATGCCTTAGAAAACGATCATGATGGTAGTCTTTTAGATAATCTTCATGATTTAATTGATGGAAAGACAGAAAAAGCAAACCCTAGAGCTGTAAACGGTGCGGGTATACTAAAGCATATTCTTGGTGGCAATCAATCAAGTATGGTTGATGTAATCAGTGGTTTAAGTGGCTTAGGAGCTGGTAAGACAGGAAATTTAATGACTATGTTGGCACCTATTGTTTTACAAATGTTAGGTAAGCAAAAGCGTCAACAAAATTTAGATACAAGTGGTTTATCTAACATCTTATCGGGTGCATTAAACCAAACTAGAACAACACAAGGTGGTGCAAGTGGTGGTTTACTAAAAAGCTTGTTAGATAAGGATGGTGATGGTAGTATTGTAGATGATGTAGCAGGTATGGTGCTCGGAAAATTATTCGGTCGTAAATAAGGTTTAGAGGTACAGAGCTTTTAAATGTTGACAATAATGAACACGGAGGCACGGAGCACACTGAGTTAGATAAAACTTACTCTGTGTGCTCTGTGGCTCCGTGTTCATTCCTTATGCCTAATATAGCCTCTAAAGTCGGTACCAGTTTTTCTATTCTTTCCTCGTTCAATTCCGTTTCCACTTTCTTAGTTTCTTGCACTAATTGCTTCCCTTTTTTTGCTAACTGTAGCATTTTTTCTCGCTCTGGGCCAGAAAAATTAGAGAAGGTTCTTCTCAATATTGGTAGTATTTCCATTAAGCGTTCCTCGCTCAAGTCTGCAACCCATTGGTCCATAATAGACCAAAGTACTTCGTTGTAGATTAACAGAAGACCACTACCATGTAAAAATCCTTCAATCCATTGAGCACTATGCATTGGTGGGTGACCTTTTGATAAAGCCAGCATCATATTCGTTGTAGTTGCTTCTACAGAAAGTAATTCTTTATCAAATAATATTCTAGTACTCAATCCAGAAAGCATTCCATTATTTCCTTTTGCTATTTGTGCTAATGCCTGATACCATTGATCAATATAAGCTGAAATATTTAAGGTGTGTACCGATCTATTGACAGCGGTCAATCTTTGAAAAACTTCATTCGTAGCCTCTCCATCTATAGACTTACAACTGTTAGGCAAGCCTATACAGATACGTGGAATAATCTGGTCAATAACAGCTTGAACGGCTACGGTATTAAAATTTCTAGAACTTCCATATCGAATGATATTAACGAGAGAAGGCAAGGCGTCCATTAAATTGAATACATCTCTAGTAATTGCTGATAAATCACTTAGTTGCTGCGTTAAAGCAATGATGACTTCTTTTAAATCTGCATGTAATGCCTGTTCTATTAGTCCTGTTAACTGGGCTAAGTTTTCTTGTTTTTCTTTTGAAGAAAGAATGTAATTAGTTGCCGCCTCATATACCGTGCTCCCCCACATGCCCGCTTCGATAATACGGATAGCAAAATCAGGTTCCCATTCCAAATTCCAATGTTCTTTGAAACTCCCTTTGCTATATTTGGAGCCCTCCACATTCGTTCCCCATGGAATATCCAATATATTTAAACGATGTAATAAATGACTAGCTAATAAATTGGTTGGCGTTCTTAAATCTAGTGCCTTTTCTATTTTTTCTAGCGCCTCGTATGCTTTTGTCAAGCGAGCCGATTTAATGTTCTTTATTAAATCTTGTTGTAATGGAACAACTGGAATCGTATCAGGTACTTCTCCCATTCGATTGCCTATAATCAATTGCTGCTCAATCAAATCTAATGGCGCTGTATACCCACCGCACAAAACAGATACCGCTGCTTCCGATAATTCTTGAATACCAGGTACGGCAAGAGATCTTATTATCGCTAAAGAATCTGCTAGTCGAACCGCTTCAATAACATGAGCAGAAGACGCTTCTAAATCTTCTTTTCTAAATAAATGTGCCACTCTAGTCATCCAATGAATAACTACATCTTTTGGATGGTCGTATAACAATTGATACCAAGCGGGAGAAACAACTCCTGCCCCATAGCCGCTCATCTTGGATAAACGCTTATAAGACCAAGGCACCCAAGTAGCTTTAGTTTTTGATTTTTTGACTCCTTTTAGAAATTGGTTATCATGCGTTGATTTATAGCTCTGCCACTTATCCAATACAGGGGAATGCCATGCCCCACACACCACCGCTATTTTAGTAAACCCTTTCTTTACAGCCGCTCTGATTACTTTTCGCATATATGCTTCCCGCTGCAATTCTCTATAAGAAGGAGGTTTAGCCGCTGCACGTAACTCCGTCATCAGCTCTAAAATCGTTTCAAAAATGGCAATTGGATTTTCGGGATTTTCAAACATCACCTCCCACCAGCGTTCGCTATCCTCATAGCCTGCCAGTTTAGCAATTTCACCGAACGGGTCTTTATAAATAGCCGTATCCGATTCTGCGGTCCCTGTTAGTTGAAAATCTATTGCTTGTTGTTGATCTTGGTGGGCTTTAGTGTTTAGCGTAAATGCATAGGTGCGTGGCAGGTCCATGAACTCTGTAGGAATACCTTGTTCTAAACCATACTTTAAAGCCTGCCATTCTGGAGAAAAATGAGCAAAAGGAAAGTAAGCAGCTTGTTTTAAATTAGATGGATTATAGACCAATAAAGCTACTGGTGGTACTAAGTCTGGATTGGCAATATAGGCTATTGCATCGTTTGCATCAGGTGGACCTTCTATTAATAAACAGTCTGGCTCTAATTCTTTTAAAGCGGTCATCAGGCTCTTGGTAGAACCTGGGCCGTGGTGTCTAATACCGAATACGTGTACCATTCTTAATAAATAAAGAGTAGAGAAGCGAGAGTAGAGAGCAGAGACCGAATTTGTTTGCAAACAACGAAATTTAGTTGTTTGCAAATAGATTCGGTCTCTATTCTCTACTCTCGCTTCTCTATTCTAATTTAGCTCTCTATTCTAATTCAAAAGCAATACCCCAGAGGCCATAAATTTCAACTCTTCTTTAGGCGCTGTAATCAGTGCAATTTCTTCCGCAGATTTACCTTCATCCTCTGCGTAATGACGCAATTCATTCACAGGCGTAATCTCTTTAAAAGCATAGCCGTCCATGATGACTTTTTTTCCAGAAATATCTTTCGGCATGAAGAAGCCATAGTCCTTAAATTTAACAAACATCGCTGGCTGATCTGGTTTTTCAGAAACAATATTCATCCAACATCCTTTTGCTTGGCATACGCCTTCCACTGTGCCGATCACTTTAGTTCTTAAAGAATCCGTGCTAGCTATTTTAGTCAACATATCATCATAAGCGATGACGTTTTTTTGATCAATTTTTTCGCCAAAAGATAGGACTTTAGCAACACCGTTTTCTACCTCTACAACTTCTCCTTTTGGAGCAGGACTGCAAGCAACAAAGAACAAGGCAACACAACTGATAAATATTATTCGTAACATAGATAAAGTATTATAAATTTATTTTTTCAAAGATAGGGAAAGCCGTTATGGAATTCAAGTTTCTTATTTTTTAAACGCATGTTTACTAAAATCTTTGAAGTATAATAAAAGTACGAGTAAGTAGTCGGACATAAACTACAACAAAAGAATAGTTATTTCTTCACGTATCATTTTCTTCTGTTATGTAGCTTTCTTTTTTTTATTCCATTCTGCTACAATACTTGGAACTCGATCTATTACTTCTCTACCAAATATGACTTCATCAATTAATCCCATGTGCATCATGTCAACCATTCTGCATAAATATGATTTCCCTTGAATCCACCAAGTATAATATGCATCGACAAATAAATAGTGTTTTGTTGTTCTTCCAAGATTTTCTTCTACTTCTTTTAGTTCTAAGCCATCTAATAAAGATTCATAAATTCCATCTGCAACTCTACTACCAAAGGTTGTCGTAAAATAATATTCTTTTATTTCCCAGATAGCTTGAGGATTAATAATTGAAGGAAAAGCACCGTCCACAGTTCTGGACAATAATCTCGATGGCACATTGTCTTCAGTGAACATTATCAACTTTCTTGGATTATGGTCAAAATCAGCTGATTTCATTGTCTTCTCAATTAGCATATTAATTATTGAGGTGAAATAGGAAACGACTTTCTTTTTTTCGCTCTGCTTATTTTTAGGAAAAGGGATTGTAGGCTTAAATGATTTTTTTAATTTTTCAAATTCAAATTTTGCAGTTTTAACATCCATTAGCATTGGCTCTACAATTGTATTTAGAATTTTCGCTCTATAATTAAAATAATCAGATAGTAATTGGCAGTACGCTGTTGGTTTATCATCTTTATCAGCTATTTGCGATAAATTAAATTTCTCTTTTTTATAGATCTCAATTATGTCAGCTACTGAGACTTTTTTGACTTCAGGGATTGCAACTTTTTTATCTTTTAGAAATTTCTTTATTTGGGTAATTTCGGGCGGAATTTTTACATTATCCTTTAGTTTAGTTCCGCTTGGCATAGAAGCACTATATCCGTATTTATTAGATATAAATTTGACATTAGCCCAAAATTGCAAATCTAGATTTAGAAATTTCTTATTTGGTTTCATTTATATTTTTTTCAAATTCTTTAATGAAGTGTTCAAGAGAAGTACCTAATGCTTTTACTATCACTCTTAATTCTATAATATCTAATCTTCTTTCTCCTTGTTCAACTTTACTTACAAATGATTGGGGTTCATCAATTAATTTAGCAAGGTCAGACTGTCTAAGTCCAGCACCAACCCTCAGACTGTAAAGGGTTTTAAGAAGAGCTAAGTGTTCAGTAGTTTTTAAACTTTTCTTCATAATGCGAATATATATCCCAAAAAAGAATATCCCATAATAGGATATTAACACAATTACCTTATATTTACGACATGCAATTAACACTCGATAATAAATTCGCCTTATATACTCCTCCAAGAACACAACTTCTCAAGTGGGTGGGAAATAAGCAAAAGTTTGCTGGTGAGATTTCCAGATTTTTCCCAATTAAATACAATACCTTTTACGAGCCATTTTTTGGAAGTGGAGCTATTATGGCTACTGTCGCCCCAAAAAAAGGCGTTGGATCTGATATTTCCTTGCCTTTAATTGAAATTTGGAAAATGTTAAAAACAGATCCTGATGGTTTGATTAATTGGTATGCGGAAAGAAGAAATAGAGTAGAAGAAGAAGGGAAAAAGGAAGTCTATGAATCAGTAAAGGCTTCTTTCAATAATAAGCCTAATGGTGCTGATTTTCTTTTTCTAACCCGTTCTTGTTATGGAGGAATTGTAAGATTTAGAAAAAGGGATGGACATATGAGTACTCCTTGTGGTGTCCATAATCCTATATCAGTTACTTCTTTTTCCAAGCGGGTACTTGAATGGAAATCAAGGCTTAAAAATGTTGAATTTAGATGTGTCGATTATAAAGAAATCTTTGATGAAGCAAAGAAAGGTGATTTCATTTATTGCGATCCACCCTATAGTCATAGCCAAAGTATATTATATGGTGCTCAGGATTTTAAGTTAGAAGAGCTATTTGAAAAAATTTCTGAAGCTAAACATAAGGGCGTTAATGTTGCATTAAGTATTGATGGAAAGAAAAAATCAGGCAATTATCTTTGTGATTTACCAATTCCAGAAAATGTATTTGAAGAAGAAATTTATGTTCAATTAGGTAGATCAATGTTAAGAAGATTTCAAATGGAAGGGCAAACGTTAGAAGAAGAGCATGTATCTGATAGATTATTATTGAACTACTCTACTCCTCAATTAAAGAGAATATAGGTGTACTAAATGTTTTTCAAAACTACTTACGTACACTACTTAGGCAAAAAGTGAGAATAAATTAGTCGTTTTAAGCTAGTCATTTTTTACTCTAAGGAATTCTGAAAAACTAAGCA
>JALZWC010000513.1 GCA_023300255.1 Saprospiraceae bacterium
GGCTACCTGTCTAACATTGTTCTTTACAATTAAGAAGTTACGGAGCTATTGTATGGGCAATCCCTTGTGGTTGCCTTACTTAGCAGGGGCAACCACAAGGGATTGCCCATACTGCAAACTAAACTCAATGAACAATCTTAGGCGGGTAGCCCGCCGAAATAATAGACTTGTTCACAAATAACACGTTGGTATATGAACAAGTCTGATGAATTAATATTTTAAATAGATCTGTTTTCTAGCTTTTTATTAAAAATAATATCTTTCAATAAGGACAAGGCTAGTTCCACATGTGGTAAATGTGTTCGAAAAGAGAAGACCGCGAATCTTATCCAATAAACACCATCAATAGTCGTAGAAGAAAAGAAAATACGACCATCTTGTTTAATTAGTTCTACAATTTTATCGTTGAATTTAGTTGGATCACCTTGTTTGGGTACATATCTGAAAATAGCAATGGAGAGTTCGGGATAGGGACCTACTTCAAAACCTACCTCTTGTATTTTGTCGTAGAAGTATCTACACAAATAAACTTTTTCTTCAATAGCTGCTCTGAAAGGACTAATTCCCATTAATTGTAGGGATAACCACATACGCAAGCCCCTGAAATGCCTAGTCAATTCTGGGGATAAATCTGCTGGAGATGGATCTTCTTCCACATTTATTTGATCCTGTAAGTAGGTAGCACTATACTGGTGGGTTTTATACAAAGCCTTTACGTTCTTAATCAGTAATGCCCCAATCCCATAGGATAGGAATAAGCCCTTATGAGGATCGATAGCGATAGAATCAGATAGTTCAATTCCTTTAAAAAGGGGTTTCATTTCGGGAGAGAGCATAAAAAAACCACCATACGCTGCGTCAACATGAAACCAGAGATCATGCATTTTAGCCAATTGTCCAATTTGATCTAATGGGTCTACTGTTCCCGTATTGGTCGTACCTGCGGAACCGACTACTAAAAATGGACGTAAGCCTTCTTTTTTATCAGCGATTATTTGTTGCGCTAAAAATGGCGTCTTCATTTTATAAGCACCATCCATTGGAATATATCGAATAATAGCTTCCCGCATTCCTGCAATTCTAAGTGCCTTTTGGACACAGTGGTGTACTTGGTCTGTTAAATAAATTACACAATTTTCAATATCTCTCGCTTTAATTTCTTTCACATCCCTTGCAGTAGAAATAGCGGACAAATTGGCGATAGACCCACCAGAACTCAGATTTCCTAATGCAGTATCTGGATACCCGACCATTTTACACATCCATCGAATCAGATGATTTTCCATCCGAACCCCACCAGGACAGGCGTAAAAAACACCAGAAAACCGATTGGTAGCAGCTGCCATATAATCTGCTAATGCAGTGGTGTAGACTCCTCCGCCTGGGATATATCCAAAATGTCCTGCTGATGCGGGATTTAGATTCGGCCGATCTACATTATCTTTCAATGCAATTAATAGCTGCTCCATTGGTTTACCTGCCTCTTCAATGGGAATATCTAGTATGCCTTTCCCCATATCTTCCGATACTTGAAAGGTGGTAGTTGGATTAAAGTCATCTAAAAAAGTATCTATATAGGACAGGACTGATTGATTCCAGTTTTTTCTTTTTTCAGGCTTTAGCTCTAATTGAGTTGAAATCTTTTCTAATTTTTTTATCTTGTCGATCATTCTTTCTTTTGTCTTGTTAAGGCTGCTTAAAAGGAACATCCTTTTCTGGTTTACTTTAAAGCACAGTATAAGTATATTCTTAAATTTGATCTAGTAAAAAAAGATAAATAAATGAAAATTGCTGTTTTCCCTGGCTCTTTTGACCCAATTACTATAGGACATGTAGAGATTGTAAGAAGGGCTATTCCTTTATTCGATAAAATAATTATTGCCGTTGGCGTCAACTCTCAGAAAAAATACTTGTATTCTTTAGAAGAGCGAATGAAGCATATCGAGGCTGTATTTGAGCACGAGGACAAAGTAAGTGTAGATAAGCATGAAGGTTTAACTGCCCATTATTGCATGAAAAAGAATGCAAAATTTTTATTAAGGGGGCTCAGAAATGCAGCAGATTTTGACTATGAAAAGCAACTGTCTCAAATGAACCATATTATAGGAGATGGCGTTGAAACGGTTTTCTTGATTAGTCATCCTCAATATTCTCATATCAGTTCTACCTTAGTACGAGAAGTTATTAAGGGTGGGGGAGATGCCTCTCCGTTTTTGCCTGATGGTCTTTTTAAGTAGCTGTCTGAATCAGAATTTACAGAATTTGAGAATTCACAGAATTTTGATCCTGCTTACGTCTGGTATTCTGAGAATTCTACGATTCTGTAAATTCTGATTCAGACGAATAAGCAACTGTCTGAATCAGAATTTGCAGAATTAGAAAATTTACAGAATTTTGATCCTGCTTACATCTAGTATTCTGGAAATTCTACGATTCTGTAAATTCTGATTCGGACAAAGGAAGGAGCTAGATTATAAGACATCCGAAAGATCAAGCATATTATAAAAGAGCGTAGCCCCTGCTGCTTGTAACGCATCCTTATTATGTGCATGTTCTGCATAAGCGTATACTGTTGCGCCACTAGCAACGGCAGCCTGTACGCCCATCAAACTATCTTCTACGATCAAACAATCCTTCGGATCGAATCCCATTTGCTTGGCAGCATGAATATAAACGGCAGGGTCGGGTTTCCATTTTTGCAAATCATAACAACTAAAAATATTATCCTCAAAATGGGTAAGCAATCCAGTTATCTCTAAATTGAAGCGAATCTTATTTCTTGGACCACTGGATACTACAGCGTAAGGGATCTTTAATTGAGGGATTAAATCGATAATACCTTTGATGGGTTTTAGTTCTTTTTTAAAACGATCAAAGGTGATTTTTCTATAAGTTTGTTCAAAATTAGTAGGAAGAGGTTTTTTTCGAAAATGCTCTAATATAGCAATGACTTCTTTAAAAGAATTGCCTTTGAAGTATTGCGTTGCAAATTCTAGGTCTATGTCTACACCTAAACTAATGGCTAAATCGACTAATGTACTTAAAGCAATAGGTTCGCTATCTACTAACACTCCATCACAGTCAAAAAGGATACATTTTATGGGTTCTTTCATTGGGCAAAATTAGGTAAAAGGAGATGGAGATATCTTGTTTTTGACCATCTCAATTTTGAAATGTTTACTTTTGAAAATTACAATTTATGGAATAATAATCAAACCCAACAATGAATTTTGAAAAGAAAGTAGCCTTCATAACAGGAGCGTCATCAGGTATTGGAAGAGCAGCAGCTATTAAGTTAGCTAAACATGGAGCCGTTGTCATAGTAACAGATATTGACGAAAAGCAAGGACAAGAAACAGTGGAACTGATCCAAAAAGACGGTGGAACTGCTAAGTTCTTCGTCTTAGATGTAGGAGATAAAGCCGCCATTAAAACAACTATGCTAAAAGCAATTGAGGAGTTTGGCCCAATAAAATTAGCGGTTAATAATGCAGGAATAGGAGGGGTGTTAGCACCTGTACATGAGGTGAAAGACGAGGATTGGGATCGAATGATGCAGATTAACCTAACGAGCGTCTTCCAATGCATGAGAGAAGAAATTAACTGTATGCTTCACCATGGTGGTGGCAATATTGTAAATATTTCTTCCTTAGCAGGTTTAAATGGCTTTAAAGGGAATGCGCCTTATAGTGTCGCTAAGCACGGGGTGATTGGTTTGACAAGATCAGCTGCCCAAGAATATGGGACTTTAGGTATTCGGGTAAATGCAGTGTGCCCTGGTTTTACAGAAACTGCTATCATACATAAAGACATGCGGGACTTTGTAAATAAATTGACTAAAGTTCGGGTCCCTATGCAAAGAATAGGCCGACCAGAAGAAGTGGCCAATACGATTGCTTGGTTGTTAAGTGAAGAGTCTTCGTATGTGAATGGTACTTATGTGGAAGTTGATGGTGGCATGCAGGCTGGGTAATCTTTTGTAACCCAGCATTCATTCTGGACAACTATCGAGCGGGGCGCAGATAAAAAATAGGTAATCTGTGCTGCGCTCGATAGTTTCTCAGAGTGAATTCTGGGTTACGAAATATCAAATTATCCAAATTATTCAGCCCCTTAATTTTTATAAGAAACCCCTTCTTTAGTCTAATAAAAAAAATACCCCCACTTCAATAAAGAAGCAGGGGTATGGATAGCAATGGTCTTTAAATGCTGACGACTATTCAGCTTTAGAGTGTGTTGACAACATCCAATTGCCAACGTGTAAGATGCCTGTTACCTTTTAAAGTTTAGTAAACTTATGAAGGAGTGGTTTTAATTCGCCAGCATTAATGCTAATAAAATAGATTCCATCTTTATAGTCTTTCACATTTATGAGGAGCTGTTGGTAATCGGTTTTTTCTACTGATTGACGGTGTATGGTTTGTCCAATGCTATTGTAAATTGTCAGCGTAGCATTGTTTGTTTCCATATTATTCAAGTCAATAGTCAATTGGTCACTTACTGGATTTGGATATGCAGTTATGGAGGGTGTAGATGATCCTTCCCCAATTTCTACTACTTTACCAGTATAGGTATCATCGGCTATTACTTCGATCATGATTTCATTAGAAGATCTACTTTGACTGATCCTTTCATCTGATAAGCTAGCAGAAATGACTACGGAATAATCCTCTACTTCCCCGTAGTTAAACGTCTCACAACTATTAGGATATCCACCATTATTCATTGCCACCCGCATAACTGTTTTACCTGTCTTAGCATTAGAAGGTACACGGAAGTTAACTCTAAATGGCTTCGTATTACTGTAGTTGAAAACCTTTTCCCCACTATCTAAAAAGTCTCCATCCTGATTGTAATCAATCCATGTAGTCCAATGACTTCCATATGGTCCTCCATTATAGGCAGGAGACAGAAGAAGTGTTTGCATGGAATTTGCAGCCATAGTCGTAGATTGGCTAGTAAAATCACCATATCCACCGTTTCTACCAGAGGTGTTGCTAATACTGCCACATTTTACTTGATTAATCCATAGGTACTGATCGTTTCTGCCTTTGGATGTACACGCATTTTGTCGAGGTGCGGTACATTCATTGATCGTTATGTTAAAGGACTCGGTAGCAGTATTGCCACAATTATCAGTAGTTGTATAAGTAATCGTATGCACACCAGGAGGGAACACACTTCCATTTATAAGTCCTGTTGTCTGTTCTAGTTCTAAGCAAGGTACTTCAATGATGAACTCTTTTGGCGTAGTTCCATTAATATCGTCCCATTTTCCATTGGAAAGTATTTGCACATAATCTTGATTATTCAAATTGTTAGGCTGATTGGTTTCCCAGTTGGTATAGGCAATTGGATCACCACTGACCCATTGATAGTTTCCTTCTGAAGCTCTATCTGTAAAACCGATGTAAGCATTCTGTCCTTGTAAGAAATTAGCGATGGTTGCGTTTTCAGCGGCATCATTGATACAAGCTAAATATCCACCAATATTATTTGCCATTACCTGACCTTGTTGCCAGTTGCCTGCTCCTACAGAGCAATAGTATTGATGTCCTTTGTATCGGCCCATGTATAGATAGCCATTCATGTTTGCTTGTGGTGGACAATCATCACAACAGCTAGAAGGATAAGGTCCTGTCCATGCTATTCTTGCACCTCCTAAATGATCGTAGCATTGCACGGTAATGTCATTGGGCATATGTAAGGTGATGGAATTGTTGACGGTTACTGTAAAACTACAAGTCTCTGTCTTGCCACAATTATCACTCATTTCATAGGTCACCGTAGTCGTTCCTACGGGAAATTCACTTCCATTTAATGGCCCTTCTGTTTGGATAACATTAATACAAGGTATTTCAACAATGTATTCTAATGGATCTGTTATGTGTGTATCATTCCAAGCTCCGTTAGGTAACATTTGCGTATAATGCTGATTGCCATTACTGTTACTTGGTTGATTTGTATACCAGTTGGTATAGTTAACTGGATCATTATTTGCCCAAGAGAAATTACCTTCGCTGCCTTCATCTGATAAACCGATATAGGCTTTTTGATTGTCCAACATGGCTGTTAAGAAAGCATTTTCTGCTGGATCATTCACTACTGCCAAGTATCCACCAATAGCCGCTGCTCCTGCTTTGGCAATTGGCCATGCTGCTGGATCCATGGAACAATAGTAACGATGTCCACCTCTTTCTCCCATGAATCTAAAACCAGTAATCTCTGTCTCAGAGGAACAAGTAGAACAACAAACATCTCCACTTGGTGGCTCCCAGGAAACTAGAGATTGACCAACTTCATCATCACAATCTACCACAATATCACTTGGACAAATTTGTGGGCTAAGGCTAGCTCCAGTACTTGCATTTGTCATGATTACATTAAAAGTACAATTAGTTGTGTTATTACAATCGTCTGTTGCAGATAAAGTAATCGTAGTTGTACCAGTTGGAAAATCTCCACTCATATCATCGGAGCTGGTTACACTAATATCTGTATCACAGTTATCTGTTGCAGTAGGTAATTCTAAATTGATTCGACCTACGACTATACAACTGCCCGTTATCTGCTGACTGACATCTGTAGGACATGTTAGGGTAGGAGGTGTCGTATCTTCTACTGTGATGATCTGTGTTAGTGAACTGGTATTATTACAAGCATCTATTGCGGTCCAAGTACGAGTAATAATATTACCTGCACATCCACCAGTCGATTCTGTTTCTTCAAACGCTATAACGATATTAGCATCACAATTATCGGTAGCTGTAATATTCGTCGGAACAGTAGGAATAGATCCACACTCTACGGTAGCATTAGTTGGAACACCTAAAATTGTTGGTGCTTCTGCATCAGCTACTATAATTTCTTGTTCGGCTGATGTTGTATTTCCACAAGCATCTGTTGCGGTCCATCTTCTTACTAAGGTATAATTATTAGCACAAGTTCTGTCTTCTTCGAACTCTTCAAAAGCAACTATAATTCCAATATCGCAGGCATCAGTTGCTGTAACGGTAGCAGCATCAACTACTTGACTACAATTGATTTTAACATCATCTGGAACACCCACTAAAATAGGAGCAGTTTCGTCAGAAACGGTAATAGTTGTTGTAAAGTTAGCGGCAGTATTTCCACAGTCATCGGTAGCGCTCCATATAATAACTCGCTCTGCACTACCTGCACAAGCTCCTGGTGTAGTTGTATCACTTACTTGTGTTACGGTTACTTCGCCACAGTTATCTGTAGCAATTGGAGTGACAGCGATTATTGTAGCATCTCCACAAGCAACCGTTATATCTAGGCTTCCATTCGCAGTAGTCCAAGTAGGTGTCGTGTTGTCTACGACAGAGATATTCGCATTCGTAACGACTTGATTGCCACAACCATCAATTGCTGTAAAGGTAACCGCAACAGAAGCGCCACAAACAATATCAAACTTTGGACAATCATGGAACCAGGTTAAGTCGCCACAATTATCTGATGCGGTAGCTCCACCATTACTAGCAATCCATGCAACCATTGTCGCATCGGGATCAGCATCCGCACAATCTATAACTAAATTATTCGCCACTGAAAGTAAGAGTGGAGTAGTCCGATCTCTAACTCTAATTGTTTCTGTTTTCGTAGTAGTATTACCACATTCATCAGTAGCTAACCATTTTCTATGAACCTTGTAAGCAATTGGGCAAATACCTACTTCTTCCGTTTCTTCTACTAAAGTAACCGTAACATCTGAACTACAGTTATCCGTTGCTTGTGGAGCAGATTGAGCAGGTATACCACCACATTCAACAGTAATCACTTCTGGGAAATTAACCCATTCTGGATCAGTCGTATCCTTTACTTTAAACACTTGATTCTTTTCAATTGAATTGCCACAAACATCGGCTGCTCTCCATCTTCTTAGTATTTTGTAAGTACCTTCACAGAATTCATCTTCTATTGTTTCTCCAATCATAATTACACTTACCGATGCATCACAATTGTCAATTGCTATAGGTGGAACTTCAGCAGGAATAGCAGCACATTCTATAACTAGTGCTTCTGGGAAATTCGACCATTCAGGTTTTGTGGTATCCTTAATAGTAAGCGTATGTTTTTTTGTTCTAAAGTTTCCACAAGCATCTTCCATCTTCCAAGTAGTAATCAATTGATAGTGATTAATGCAAGATAAAGGAGTTGTTTCTTGAGTAGCGGTAAAAGTTACCTCGCCACAATTATCAGTTCCTGTAGGAGGAAGGATATTTGGAATGGCATTACATTCAGCAGTTACATTTTCTGGGAATACGCTCCATTCTGGTTTTGTACTATCCTTAATAGTAAGCGTATGCTTTTTTGTTCTAAAGTTTCCACAAGCATCTTCCATCTTCCAAGTAGTAATCAGTTGATAGTGATTAACACAAGATAAAGGAGTTGTTTCTTGAGTAGCGGTAAAAGTTACCTCGCCACAGTTATCAGTTCCTGTAGGGGGAAGGAAATCTGGAATGGCATCACATTCAGCAGTTAGATTTTCTGGAAATACGCCCCATTCAGGTTTTTTATTATCCTTGACATTAATCTTCTGCTTTCTATTACGTCTATTTCCGCAATCGTCTTCTGCTCGCCATTGTCTATAAATCGTATATTGTCCTAGACAGTTTCCTGCTTCAATTACATCTTCTCCAATCATAGTGACGGATACAATAGAGCTACAATTATCTGTTGCAGTAGGGCCTGCTGGACTCGGAATATTATCACAATCTGCAGATATAGTCCAATCAAATACGCCCCAATCTGGTTTAATTGTATCAATAGTAGTGATCGTAGTTATAAAATCTGTACTTACATTTTGGCAAGCGTCAATAGCTCTCCAAGTAATCACTTTTGTAGAGACACCTTCACAATCGCCCACAGTTGTTTCCTCACTTACTTTTTCAACCACCACATTTCCGGAACAATTATCTGTAGCTGTAGGCGCTGTTTCACAAGCATTCGAAGAACTACTTCTACTAGAGGCAATAGCACCTCTTAATTCTTCTTCTTCCTCAGTAGACGTTGTACCAGAGCAATCCATCTCACAATCAAGACTTCCTGCTACAGTGACCCAAGTAGGAGCTGTTGTATCTATTAATGTAATTGTTTGATTTTTAGTACGTCTATTACCACAGGCATCTGTAGCTCTCCATTTTCTGATAATTTTTTTACTATTATCACACTCGCCAGCTTCTTCCGTTGTGCTCAAAAAAGAAACAACTACGGCATCATCACAAGCGTCTGTAGCCGTAGGTTCCGCAGTAGGAAGATCCGCATCACATGCAAGAGTGATGTTCCATTCGAATTCACCCCAATCTGGTTTGATCGTATCAATAGACGTAATTGTCGTAGTAAACTCGGAGCTTTCATTACCACAAGCATCTGTTGCTTGCCAAGTGATGATTCTAATAGTCGTACCATTACAAGCTCCAGTGCTAGAGGAATCGCCTACTTTTGCAACTGTAATTGTTCCACCACAATTGTCTATAGCTACAGGAGGGGTTTCACAAGCATTCGAACTGCTTCTGCTAGAAGCAATTGCACCTCTTAATTCTTCATCTTCCTCTTCTTCTAAACCAGAACAATCTATCTCACAATCAAGACTTCCAGCAACAGTGACCCAAGTCGGACCTACATTATCAATTACTGTAATTATTTGTTGAGGTTGCGTATTATTTCCGCAAGCATCTGTTATACTCCAAATTCGTCTTAGCGTATAATTATTCTCGCAAGCCCCATCTGTTTTTTGTTCGGTGTAGACAATATTAGCGATGCCAAGTGTCGCATCACAGTTATCAGTTACTGTTATATTCGATGGTGCAACAGGGACATTATTACAAGATACCACCGTATGACTTGGTATGTTTGAAAGAATAGGTGCTGTTCTATCTTCTAAGGTGATAGTCTGTATACAAGTTATTTTTTGATCTGGTGCAGCAGTAAAAAATGCAGTCCAAGTTCTAGTAATATTCTGAGCACCAGGACATTGTGTTTCTGTACCAATTGCATCTGAAAATTCAATAGTAACAGGACAGGCTGCTGTGTTCTCTGGAGAAGTAGCCATTCCTGTAACGGAAGGATCAATGGAACTGCTTGGACAACCTGTAAAGCCATCTGGACAAATTAGTGTAAGGGTATTCTCTACATTCAATGGAACAATATAATCTTCCGCTTGCGTGCTAGCAAACCACCAAGAATTAATCGTGTTGAAATTACCGTAGATGTCCTGTGATGTTTGACCTGCTGTTTCTGTCCATCTATGACACGGGCCAAGACAACCATTCAATCCATTTGTGGTTTCACTACTAATATTGTTATTCTCTGTGATTGCAGAATCGTCGTAATATAATTTTACATCTCCTATGTTATCAGTGATCGTTGTTACCATAAAACCATCATCATTAAACTCTGCGTCATAAACAGGGAAATGATAAATTCCTTGAGAATAAAAACCAGAAATTTTCAAGCTACCATCCTCCAATAAATTACCTTCACCATCCTTTCCATCCCATGGAATACATGCTTCATAATTGAAAGTTTCTAGTTGAGGTGTTGCTACTAAATCATTATCAGTAATGGTATAACTTAGTAATATCTCAGAAGAATTATCTAATATTCCATTTCCATCAGCTCCTTCTATCAAAAGATCAATTTGACCAGTTTGAGTGGCAACAACATTTAGACATCTATTACCAGGGCAACCAGTTAGTAATATAGGTGCTGCTTGAAATGCTCCAATTACAGGCGGCACACAAATTGCTGGATCGGGATTATTTAAAAATACGGGTAATACAGCATTAGAGGCATTGGCATCTTGAACAGAAAGTCTGTCTGTATTAACCACGCCACTAGCATCTGTACCAGTTGTGTTAAATGCGACGTTAAAAGAACCTGCTCGGAAGCCTGATTGTTGATCTGAGAAAGTTCCATTAGGATTATCTCCTCTAGTATTAGTTTGGCTGTTGAAATCTATTTTAGTAATAAATCCATCTACCGAGCAAACATAAAAAGCACCATTGAATGCTCGTTCAAAGCTGCCTCCTAAATCTCGTTTGATACTGATTGCCCAGTTGTTTGACCAGACTCTACCCGTTAATGGTGTAGCTGCGCAATCTGCTACTGTTACATCAAAATATTCAACGTAATGACCTGCATCAGTATTTGCATAGATCGGGTTGGTAGAGTAAAATTCGATAGAATAATCTCCTGTGGCAGTAAATCCACAAGCACTAAGATCTAATTCAAATGCAGCATATCCACCAGCACCAACTAATTGACTCGGGCCATTGAGGGCTGCTGTTCTGGTACTAAGATTAGCAGTGGTCGCATCTAATTTTTGCCAGACATCTCCGTTGCTATCGGTATAGTCACCAAAACAGTTTAAGTTGTTAATGACGTTACCGTTGGGATCAACAATTCTAAACATCAATCCTGTGATAGCGGTATTTATATCGAAATTCCGATCCGAAAGAGGAATGCTAAACCCAAAATAGACTTTTTCACAAGCGGCATTTTGAATATTAAAATGAAACTTGGAGTCGGATCCTTTCCATGCGAATAGGCCGTAGTTACCTCCATTAGGTGTAGAGCCCGCACCTATATACAATGCAGCTGCATCATTTGGTGAGGGGGCGATGGATAGAATTCCTTCTGCTTTTCCAAGTGTGCTGACCAAAAGCAATAGCATTGCTATAAATGGCATCAGTTGGAATTTATTAAGTAAGTTGTTTTTCATGGTTAGTGTTTTTGTTAACTAACAGTAGGTAAAATTTTGATCTAAAATTTTTCAATCAACTTATTGTAAGTGATGATATTGATTGAATTTTATTTACTAGAGATACATGCAGCGCAGCCTAATTCATAAGTAATTAAAGCTATGATTGGAGCAAAAGATAGTCTGTGTTAGGCCATACAATGGTATGCTCTAACATGCTATGGTATAAGTAATTTTAGCTACTTATTAAGATAATGTATCTCGTAGATTAAAATATATGGAATACTAAGTAATAGATCATTGATAGAAGGAGACGACTATCAATTACTGGTAAGATTAGCGTAAATTCAATTGAATCACCAAAGAATGGAGCAGGAGTATGTAGTGTTATTTTACTACAAAGGAATCAACATTTGATAGCATTGATGGCTTGCTC
>JALZWC010000514.1 GCA_023300255.1 Saprospiraceae bacterium
CTACCAGTTATGGCGCAGTAATTTTTTCTTGTAAAGAAGCTTCAAAATTAAGGCATAGCAGAGCTACGGCTTCATTTTTAAGTTTTTTTATAAGGAAAAAGGACAAGTCAGAATGGTAGATTATTTATTTCCTGATCCCTAATACAAAATTTTTCCAAAAAGCGGATTGACTAAATACAAGCCTATCCGCTTTTTTTGTCTAAAAAAGCTTTTAATTGATCGAAATCGCAACTACTAGTAGGGGAATGTGTTTATTTTTGCATCTCTTTGATAATACAGAATAAATTAAAGATAACTACGTAATAGTTAAACACAAATAACCTCGGACCTATCTAATCTATCTGGCTAGCTAGACAGGCCGTCAGACAGAATGAAATCCGAGGAGATCAGAAGAAATCACCTAAAAAAAGCATGAGGAATACACACGCAC
Source organism: Saprospiraceae bacterium (assembly GCA_023300255.1). Taxonomy (GTDB): domain Bacteria; phylum Bacteroidota; class Bacteroidia; order Chitinophagales; family Saprospiraceae; genus JAFMDF01. The sequence continues at coordinate 431 of JALZWC010000514.1, forward strand.
TGTTTCTAGGAAGAATAATCTCCTTTTTAACGCTACTATTATTAGTCACCACCACTCTTTCTGCCCAAACAGAAAAACTAACCATAAGCGGTTATATAAACGATAGCTATGATGGCGAAAGTTTGATTGGAGCCACCGTATTCATCCAAGATCAACAAGTTGGGACGAGCAGTAATGAATATGGATTTTACTCCATCACGCTAGCGCCTGGTGCGTATACGGTAGAGTATCGATATTTAGGGTATGAGACCATTATCAAAAGTATTAACCTGTCTGCCAATCAACGAATTGATTTAGAATTAGGGGAACAAGGAACAGAATTAGTAGAGGTAGTTGTTACTGCCGAACCCGAAGATATTAATGTTTCGGGTGTTCAAATGAGTACCCAAAAATTAGATATTGGGACTATTTCTAAATTACCTTCTTTTTTAGGAGAAGTAGATGTCATCAAGAGTCTCCAGACCTTGCCTGGTGTATCTACTGTTGGAGAGGGCGCTTCTGGGTTTAATGTACGTGGAGGAAGCGTTGGGCAAAGTTTAGTGCTATTAGATCAAGCCCCTGTTTATAACTCTTCGCATTTACTAGGTTTTTTTTCTGTATTTAATCCAGATGCAGTAAAAGATGTAAAACTAATAAAAGGAGGAATCCCTTCTCGATATGGTGGGCGAATTGCCTCTATCTTGGATATTAGAATGAAAGAAGGAAACAGCAAAAGATTAGCTACCCAAGGAGGTATTGGAACTATCTTTAGTCGTTTAGCAATAGAAGGACCAATAATAAAAGATAAAGCCTCTTTTATCGTTGCAGGTCGTCGATCTTACGCCGATATATTAGCTCGACCTTTTACAGATGTGCTAGATGATGGTGCTGCACTGAATTTTTGGGATCTAACGATTAAGGCCAACTATAATGTTAATCAGAAAAACAGGTTATTCCTATCTGGTTATTTAGGAAGGGATCAATTTAAATTTGATGAACGACAAGGTTTTAGTTGGGGAAACCAAACCGTAACAGCTAGATGGAACCATTTATTTACAGATCGTTTGTTCTCTAATTTCACGTTCTTTTATAGTAACTACGATTATGAATTAGCATTTGGAGAAGATGATTTTGACAAATTTACTTGGGATTCAGAAATCAGGAACCTAGCCTTCAAACCAGAATTCAGTTATTTTATTAATCCAGAAAACAAGTTGACTTTTGGTGGAGAATTCTTACGATATGATTTTGAGCCAGCGAATGCAATAGGCGTTAGTAATGGAGAATCAACAAATATAAGTACGCCTGAAAAGCAAGCGGTAGAAGCCTCTATTTATGTTGGTAATGATCAGAAGATCGGATCAAAGATAGATTTGCAATATGGTATTCGTTTTTCTAATTTCCGATTACGAGGATTAGGTAATGAATATGAATTTGGGGAAGTACCAACTGGTGTTCGTAGACCTGTTACAAATATTACTTCTTTTGAAAGAGGAGAAACGATCCAAAGTTATAGTAATTTCGAACCTCGTTTATCCTTAAAATATCAAGTAGATGAAGCTAGTTCTATTAAAGCTAGTTATAATCGAATGACCCAATACATCCATTTAATTTCTAATACAACCGCCTCTAATCCCTTAGATATTTGGACACCAAGTACCAATAATATTAAACCAGAATTAGGCGACCAAGTGGCAATAGGTTACTTTAGAAATTTCGGAGAAAAAAATGATATTGAAACATCTGTAGAGCTATATTATAGAAAAACTCAAAATCAAATTGACTATATAGATGGCGCAGATATTTTAATCAATGAGTTTCTAGAAGGAGATTTATTACCTGGAAAAGGACGCGCCTATGGAATGGAATTATACCTGAAAAAGAACTCAGGAATTGTCAATGGCTATATCAGTTATACGTTAGCAAGAACGGAGTTACAAGTAGATGGTATTAATAATGGTGATTGGTATCCTACTAGATATGACCAATCCCACAATCTAAAAGTCTCCTTATTCTACGAACCAGATAATCGTTGGGATTTTGCTGTTAACTTTAGCTATCTCACTGGGACCCCTACTACCTTTCCAACCACCCGTTTTACGGTGCAAGATTATGTAATCCCTTATATAGCAGGGGACGGTCGAAACAATGTTCGAATTCCTAATTTCCATCGTTTAGATTTTGCAGCTACCCTAAATGGGAAAAAAGAACGAAAGAATGGAAAACTTAGAAAGAACGAAGACTACTGGGTATTTTCTATCTATAATGTCTATAACCGAAGAAATCCATTTTCTATTTATTTTGCTCAAGCGGATGAAATACCTAGTGATGCGGTGGCGCTTCCTACACAGGCTACTAGAGTGGCTATAATTGGAAGTGTAGTGCCTTCTGTGTCTTATAACTTCAAGTTCTAGTACCACGGAATTTATTCCGTAACTCAGTACCACGGAATTCATTCCGTAAACCAGTACCACAGAAATATTTACGGAATAAATTCCGTGGTACGGTAAAACACAATTATGAAAAATTCAAACTATATATTTCTTTTATTATCCATAGCAATCATCTTTTTCATGACCAGCTGCGAAGACGATATTTCCTCTAAAGTAGAACTAGCAGCTAGTCCAGATCTAGTCGTCATTGATGCGTGGATCAATAATAAACCAGAGCCACAAACTATTAATATACTGGCTTCCCAAACTTACTTTGACAACTCAGGAGTTGTAGGCTTAAGTGGTGCAGAAGTAGTAGTTCTATCCACATCTGGCGAGCAATATCTATTCGAGGAAGGGGACAATGGAGCCTATACTTGGACTCCTACAAATGGCGAAACCTTTGGAACAATCGGTGAAGACTATGGCCTAAGCGTTACGCATAATGGTATTACCTATGCCTCTGGTAGTTCTTTGAATCGAGTACCACCAATAGACAGTATCACTTTTAGATTTGAAGAAGAAAATGCTTTTTTAGAAGAAAGTTATTTCGCAGAATTTTGGTCAAGAGATCCAGAAGGAACAGGAGATAGCTATTGGATAAGAACTTGGAAAAATGGTATCTATCTAGGGGATCCAGATGAAATAAATATTGCCTTTGATGCTGGCTTCTCTCAAGGAGGGGCAGTAGATGGATTAATTTTTATTCCTCCTATTCGAGATGCAATTAATCCTTTTGAAGATGAAGATGGCGTGTTTCTGTCTCCTTATGCACCTGGGGATTCCATATATGTAGAATTACATGCTATTCCCAATGAGGCGGCTTTCTTTTTAAATGAGGTCCGTTTACAGACAGATCGACCAGGTGGTTTTGGAGAACTATTCGCTTCGCCATTAAGTAATGTGCCAACTAATATTTTTGCTTCTGATGGAGAGACGGAGGTGTTGGGCTTTTTTACGGTATCGGCTGTGTCGTCGCTTGGGGAGCGGTTTGAGGAATAAGCTAATAAGTAATGTACTTCACCAATTTACCTACATGCATAATGCTTTTATCCTGTTAAAAACGTAAATTTGTTTAGAGTATACCTAAAACATAAATGAAAGAATATGGTCGCATCTACTATTTTCGATGAATTTGTAGATTTCATTGCTTCAAAAAATCCAAAGGAACTTTTGTCCTTCAAACCTTCCTCTAAAGCTAATGAAAGATATGAATTGCTAGTTCAAAAAGAAAAAACGGAAGGATTATCTATTACAGAACGGAAGGAATTAGATAATTATGAGGTATTAGAATTCATTATGAGAAGGGCTAAAACCAAAGCTCGATTGATTCTTGCTGTATGAGTACCTATATTTCTGAAACGCTAAGGAATATTGTCATAGAGAGGGCCAATCACACTTGTGAATATTGTTTAATTTCACAAGAAGATACTTTCCATTCCTGTCATATTGATCATATCATTAGCATAAAACACGGAGGAGCTACTTCTTCTACTAATTTAGCTTTAGCTTGTTCTATTTGCAATCGGAATAAAGGTTCAGATGTGGGATCATATCTTTTTACATCTGATGACTTTGCTCGTTTTTTTAATCCCCGTAAAGATGATTGGAAAGAACATTTTTATTTAAAAAAAGGTATGATTTTATCAAAAACAAAGATAGGAGAGGCTACCGTAAAAATATTAGATTTTAATAACGAAGAGTTGGTACTTGATAGACAGTCTTTGATAAAGACCAAACGTTACCCGCCATCTTAACTTCCCTATTCAGTAAAAGCATCCTCCTAGCCAATATTTATTGTGATACCGTATTTGAATAAGATACCTTTCTTCTTCCTCTTTCCCCTAAAAAAAGTTAGTTTTGGAAAAATTTAATTCGTATACACTAAGTATTGACAAAAAATAACTTCTGCAAGTATATCTTTCAAATGATCCTTTTTTTCATAGGTTTTCAACCCATTGAAAAAAGAAATAGAAATTGTTTAAGAATGTATTCTGCAATCAGTTGTAAGTGCTTGGTTTCTAGGACGAAGCTCCTTTTTATTTTCGTAGCCTTAGCTACGGGAACAAAAAGAGCTGAAGTAGCTAGGAATCAATGGCTTGCAAATGATGCATCAATTCATTTTTAAACAACTTCATAATTTGAAAGATGCAAAATTCATTTTTTGTCGTTTCTAACTTTCAACCATGTCCAAAGAAAAACCTGCTTCTACAGACGATGTGCCACCGATTCTAAGCTCTTGGAATCAACTTTATTGGCTCGTCTTAATTGTACATACCATTATTATTACTTTTTTCTATTTTTTTTCTCAAGCATACTCTTAAAGAACAGAGACGCGAGAATAGAGCGCAGAAACTGAAGCCTACTAAAGCTTAAGTACTGTTCTTCCTCTTTTGCAGATATCTAGTCTCGCTTCTCTACTCTCTATTCTCTGCTCTAAAAAAACCTCCATGCATATTATTGATTGGATCATCATGCTCGGCACTTTATTCGGAATCGTCGCTTATGGCGTTTGGAAAACCCGAAAAGTGAACAGTGTACAAGGATATTTATTAGGTGATAGAGACTTACCTTGGTGGACCATTGGTCTATCTATCATGGCGACACAGGCGAGTGCAATTACGTTTCTATCTACGCCAGGACAGGCTTATGAAAGCGGGATGGGCTTTGCGCAATTTTATTTTGGCTTGCCATTGGCGATGGTCATCATTGCTATCTTCTTTCTACCGATCTATTATAAATTGGAAGTCTATACCGCTTATGAATATTTGGAGTCGAGATTTGATTTGAAGACACGGCAACTCACTGCTATGCTATTTTTAGTGCAAAGAGGATTAGCCGCGGGAATTACCATTTATGCGCCAGCCATTATATTGTCTACTATTTTGGGGTGGAGTTTGACCTATACCGTTTTATTCATTGGTTTAGTCGTTATTTTTTATACCGTTTTTGGAGGAACGAAAGCAGTAAGTGTTACCCAGAAACAGCAAATGATTATTATCTTATGTGGGATGTTTATAGCCGCTATTATTATCGTTCTGGGTTTACCCGACGATATTTCTTTCAATGATGCCTTGGGCATCGCTGGAAAAATGGGCAAATTAGAAATCGTCGATTTTAAATTTGACTTAAGCGAACGCTATAATATATGGTCGGGTATGCTAGGCGGGGTGTTCTTGTTCCTCTCTTATTTTGGTACCGATCAATCACAGGTACAACGGTATTTATCAGGTAAGTCTTTAGCAGAAAGTCGGATGGGCTTACTGTTTAATGGCATCATCAAAGTACCGATGCAAGTATTGGTTTTGTTTGTAGGGATTTTAGTATTTGTCTTCTTTCTTTTTGTAAAACCTCCTTTGCATTTCAATACATCGAATGTAAGTGAATTAAAAAATACCCCCTCAGAAATTCCTTATCAAAAATTAGAACAAGAATACGAGAAAGTATTTCAACTGAAACAAGTAGCTGTACAAAATCTATTAACAGCTATAGACTCTGATAGTGAACCCGCTATCACTCAAGCACAATCTATTCTTGAAGGATTACAAACCCAAGAAAAAGATATTCGACAAGGCGCCAAAGATTTAATCCTTAAAGAAGCACCGCTTGCTAAAACAAAAGATTCCGATTATATATTCATCACTTTTGTTATGAATTATATGCCTATTGGCTTAGTCGGTTTATTATTAGCCGTTATCTTTTCTGCGGCCATGTCTTCTACTGCCTCCGAATTAAATGCTTTAGCTACTACTACCGCTATAGATTTATATAAGCGGTCTATTGTCACGGACGCTACAGATCAACATTATTTAAAAGCCTCTAAAGTAATTACCATTATATGGGGTTTAGTCGCCTTGAGTTTTGCATTAGTCGCAGATCTATTTGATAATTTAATTCAAGCAGTGAATATCATTGGTTCCTTATTTTATGGCGCCATACTAGGCGTATTTTTAGTGGCATTTTTCTTTAAACAAAAAGATAAAAATGCATTGGTCGTAGGTAGCTTAACAGGTGCCATTCTAGGAGCGATTCTATTAGGTTTGTTTAGAGGAGACTTAGATTTGTTTACTGCTTTTACCGGTGGATTGGCTGGTAGTATTGTTGGATACTTCCTTATTAAGCAGTTCTTAACTACTGTTGGTAGTAATGCTATATTCTGGGGAGCAATTTTAGGAGAAATTTGTGTCTTATATATTTATTATCTCACTTATATTGGTACAATTAATCTGGCCTATCTTTGGTTAAATCTAATTGGCTGTGTGCTAGTTATCTTATTTAGTTTACTATTGGCTACTATTCTAAAAGAAAAAACAACTACTTAACCTGTCACAATCATTTGGATTTTAAAATCTAAAAAAGAAAACTGGGTGTAGTTTTTGAGTTAAGGTTACTTATACCCCTTCAAAAACTACACCCCTTCTTTTTTGCGAACAAATCACAAATTCCTTCTTACATTTTATCATCTACTAAGCAACGGCAAAAAAAACAACTTAGCCATCTTGACGTTTTTTGAGCATCCCACTCGCTTTGCGATTCATTCGCTTGAATATCTTTCGATATTCACTCTGCGAGTCCGCTTTTTCCTTCCTGTTTTTCCTTTAAATCTGTCTACCAAGACACACAGGAAGGACAGTCATAGTATCAAACAGCTTTTCCGCTTTGCGGTCTGTCTAAAGACCAGATAGGTTCACAAACGTTGTTTGCTCATTTTTTTTAAACCTGCCTGCCAAGGCACGCAGGAAGCGAAAAACTAGACCCAAAACAAACTCGTCAATAAAACTAACTTGTTTTTTCGTAGTTACTAAGTTAATTTTGTTTTATACCACAACAGCAATAGAACCAGATTCGTTACTATAAAGAATCTAAGTTTATCTAATTTTTTAGAGAGTTTCATACCCAAACGTATTCTGTTGTATTTAATCTACCATATTATGATTGCATTAATACTAGGAGGTGGCGCTGGATCAAGATTGTTCCCGCTTACTGAAAAAAGATCAAAACCTGCCGTTTCTATTGGCGGTAAATATAGACTAATAGACATTCCTATTTCCAATTGTCTGAATTCAGATGTTCGGAAAATATTCATTCTAACACAATACAATTCCGCTTCTTTAAATCAACATATCAAGAATACTTTTACATTTGATAACTTTAGTAATGGTTTCATAGATATTCTGGCAGCAGAACAAACACCAGGTAATAATAGCTGGT